>WRKC01000097.1 GCA_009778275.1 Methanomassiliicoccaceae archaeon | reverse complement strand
AAGTGCCATTTGAAGTGGTTTGAGAGGAGGCCGAAGCCTCCTATTTTTTACTTAGGGTTTTGGTTTTCTCAGGAAAAGGAACCACACCGCCGCCCCCGCGCAGAGTACCGCAATGACCGCTATCGCCACATAGACCATGGTGTTAGACGATCCGCCGCCGGTTTCTTCAGTGCCGTCGAAAGGCGTTGCGCTGGATTGCCCGAAGGCAATGATCGCACCGCTTGCGATATTCACCTTGTAGACCTGCACGAATATCTTGGTGCCGTTGGTGCCTGTGATGTCCAAAATCGTGCTATAGGGCACTGCGGAGGGCACGGTGCTTATCTGGGCGCCGTACGCGGGAGGCGACACGGACCCGGCACCGCTGGCGTAATAGTAAGCATATGCGCTGTCCGCCGTCTGCGCCGACAACGTTACCTTGCCGTCGCTGGCGGCTAAACTGACCGCCAGGGTTCCCAGCACCGGTACTGCCGGCGTTGCGCCGGCTTCTCCGAAAGCAATGATCTCGCCGCTTGCCATAGTGACCTTGTAGACCTGCACGAATATCTCAGTGCCGTTCTTGCCTGCGATATCTGTCGATGCGGCATAGGCCTTTGCACCGGCAACAGTTCCGATCAGGGCGTTGTATTCCGGAGCCTCAGCCGATGCTGCGCCGTAGGAATAGTAGAAGGAATAGTCTGTGGACGCTGTCTGCGCCGCTAACGTTACCTTACCGTCCCAGGCCGTCAGGACAACCGTTAATGAGCCTAATCCGGGTGCCGTCGTAACGTTTTTCATCGTATACGCGGCTTTGTTGCCTGCCTCGTCTTCGACAATGATGTTGAAGTAGTATGTCGTATCTGGCGATAACTCGATCACATTACATGCCACCTCGTTGACTATCGCGCTGCCGCCCGATATATCGGTGCCGTTTGCCACGCAATTCGCTAGGGTTCCTATATTGCTCGTAGCCGAGATATACAGGTAATATCTCAGTTCGGTCTGTGTCGTGTCGTTATCGGTCGCCGCCGTCCAGTTGAGCTTAAGCGAATTATGCGTTATGTTAGATACCGTGATAATACCGCTGTTGCCCGGTACAGGCGGTATGGTGTCCGTGTATGCCGGAACAGCGATCTTCAGCGGTCCGAGGATACTGCCGCCAGCATCCTCGACAACAACATAGATATCTTTCGCGCCCGCGGACAGAACGACCGCCTTTCCGGTATTCGGTCCAGCCACGGCCGCTCCGATCGATGTTCCGTCCATGACGGCTGTGCCGTCCGGCGCAGCGTCTCCGCTTGCAAGAACGAGATAATATGCAGTTCCCGCTTCATCTGCGGAGAAGCCTATGGTCGCGTCCGTGTTGCTTGTGCGGACCACGCTGCCGTCTGAAAGCGAGGGCGGGACCGCAGAGACGTCCGAGCGGTCAGAGACCACATAGGCCGTAAAGGCCATCAGGCACGCTATCATAAGCGTGGCTAGGATCAATTTGTTTTTATTTGAGAACGTGGGAGAAACATTTGTTTTCTTCATGGTGCATCCATCCCTATTAACAAATCATTATGAAGATATAAAAAACAAATATGCTCTTCGAAAGGGAAAGATATTAAATATTCTCCTTCAATAGCGCTAGCGTTAGGCTTGACCGGGGAGCTTGGCGTGCCCTTCACCCGCAACCGTCAATAGCGGGGGTGACTGCAGAGGGCGGCAGAGTTGAAGGTCCAAGCCCGCAAAGTGACTATGAGATCTTGTCCTGCAGAGCCGGAGTTTGTGTGTTGAACGGCCGGAGGGTCGTATCGCTCACATTTATCGGGGGGATCGGGTCAGGCCCTGACGGGAGCAGCCTTACCTCGTGCTACTGACGTTTGCGGGGTCGCAGGGTTGAGAAACGATGCGGTCAACTTGGATCGGATGTGATGTCCACCTCTGTGGCCTAACACTTATCTCTTCTTCGGAGAACATCCGGTAATGATGTCCTTATCAAAATCGAACAGCGTCCCCGACTCGCCGTTCAGAACGAGTTTGAGTTTCATTGAGCTGTCGATCTTCCCCACAACGGCGCCCGAGCAGCCGACCGTTTCGAAAAGGGTGATGATCTCGGAGGATCTTTCCGGGGGACAAGCGAGAACGAACCCGCAGCCCTGATAAGCGAGAAGCCACTGCAAAAGATCCACGCCCTTCGGGATCGGGATCCTTTCGATATCAACAGTGCCGCCTTTCTGTGAGGATTCGAGCATCATGCCCAGAGTCCCGACGCATCCCGGATTACTCATATCCTTTGCGGAATGAACGAGGTGCCTTGATGCTATTGTGGACATCATCTCCATTTGGGCCCTGACCAGGGAACCGTCCTTTTTCATCGTTGTTTCCCACGCATATCTTATGCCTTCCGGGAAAGAGCCGTCAAGGTCCATGACGAAAACGATGTCGTCGTCGTCCTTTGCCGTGCTGCTCAGGATTATGTCCGTCCTCGGAACGGTCCCGAGTATGGAGATATCTATCGCATTGTATTTGCAGTCGGGGTGGGTGTGCCCGCCCACGATAGGGACATTGAATTTCTTGACCGCTTGGGACATGCCTTTCAATATCTCGCCGCAGACCTTGCTTTTTGAGAGCGAGAGAACATCCACCATCGCCAGCGGCCTGCCGCCCATTGCCGCTATGTCGTTGACGCTGGCAAGGACCGCGAAATAACCCGCATGGAGGGGATGCGACTCCACAAGGGACTCCATTATGCCGTCGGCCGCCATCAGCAAGTAGTCGTCACCGTATTCGACTGCTGCGGCGTCCTCTCCTTCAGCGGCGGCAATGCGGGAGAAATCCTTTGTCGAAAGGGACCCGACTATCTCGTGTACGGCCTTCTTTCGTGTAACTCCAGGAAATGTCCTTATTGCTTCGATGATGGCTTCCAGAGTCATATAAGCACGGATATGCGACATTACATAAAACTTATTGGTCAGAACATCAAAGGACCGTGGCCGCAATGACGAGTATCAGCAGAAACACCATTATCATGGAAAGATAGCCTGTGATGCCCGCGGTTAGTTCCTCTCTCTTTTTCTCGTTCTTCATCCCCAGTCTTTCCAGCAGCGCGCTCAATCCGCCCTGGAATATGAATCCTCCGTCGAATGGGTATGCCGGGATGGCGTTAGACACTCCGAGCATTATGTTAAGCCAGAATATCCAATAGAATGCGCTTATCAGTACCCAGAAGATACCTTCTCCCGGAACGTCATACCACCAGTGGACGCTTTCCGGTATCGGGGAGAAACCGCTGAATGGACCGCTTATGTACGACAGCATTGATGTCGCGGCGCCAGTCACCGATTCGGACCCATACAGGGGGTTCCTTCCCTTCTCCAGCATCATGTTCGGCGTGGTGAAGTTCATTCCGGACGTGGAGGTGACGATCCCGATGTAGCCTATCCCGCCGTTGTTACCCAGCGTCAGGTCCTCCGTGAAATGTGCGCCGTTAACGTACATGCAGTTGACCTCGACCTCGGTGCCGGGGGCCGTTGTCTTCATGAAAGACAGGAATTCGGAGTAACCGTATATCTTGGTCTCGACGGCGGTCTCTTTTATAGTTATCGATAGAATGAATGTTTTTTCTTCAAGGACACCGTAGGCGGGACTGTTCGGAGATACCCGTTCGATGAACAATCCCCATTGCACATATTTGACATCCTCTCCCCCTTGGGTCAGGTAAGTTATCGGTACGGACTCCCCCGGCTCCCAAGAATATGTTATGTCGAAGTCGTTGGAATAAATGTACTCTTCCCCGTTCACCAGCTCGATTATCGCTCCGCTGGGTATCTTGGCCTCGAAAGCCGGCGAGCCTGAGGTGATCTGGTATACTGCCGCATTATCGCCGTGATCGGACGACACATTCCCGAGCATCAGCACTGCGAATACGAAGAATGTCACGGCCGCCGTGATGAAGTTCGTCGATATCCCCGCGGAATAAAGATCGAGCTTCGCCCTTCTGGAACTCTTTTTGATGTCGTCCTCGTTGGGTTCCACGAATGCGCCAAGGGGGACCACCCCGTACAGGACCCCGGTGGAATTCACTCTCATATCGTTAGCTCTCGTCTGCATGCCGTGCGCCAATTCGTGCACGACCATCGCGACTATCAGACCGAAGACCCCGTACCAAAAGGGAAGGAGAGGATTTATCCCGGGTATCGCCAGGGCGTATTCTATTCCTATCCCCGGAGATGCCAGGTTGGAGGCCAGATTCATTATCCCCACCGCAAGGATCAGGATTATGAATCCCATAAGGAATACCGAAATGATAAGCGAAAGTGTTCCGAAGAACTTCCAAAATCTCCTGAAACGGGATAATCTGTCCATCATCCCCGTTCCGAATCTGGTCTTGATCATCACGCACGGGCCGTATTTCACGAGACCGTGCTGTGCTGCCTTTGGGGACCTCCAGACCCATATGTAGAACGGGACGTAGAAGATCGTCAATATCAGCAGGATCAGGTATGTGAGTTCCACGGCGATACTTCCAATGCAACCCTATTATTGTTTTCTTATAAAAATATCAACGGGGCATCTCGAAGGATACTCCTTTTCTGTTATGGTCGAATATTATCTTTTTCGCCCACCGAAGTTTCATGGCCTTGACCTTCGGGTCAGTACCCTCCTTCTCAGATGGCCTGTCGAAATCGAATCCAAGAAGGAGGATGTTCTCGGCTCCGAAATGTCTTGCGATGCATACCGCTCTGTCACCGTCCGTGAACCCGCCGTAGTTTGAGACGATATTGTCGGGCCGGGACTGCGTTGTCAGCACCACGGGCCCCAAGAATTCCTGCGCGTATCTCTGTATCAGTTCGGAATTGTCCCCGTGGGCATGGATGAAGGTGACCGCACCCCTTTGACTGGCCTCTGTCTGCGGCCCGATATCGCCGTCGAGGTCCGTCACGATAATATCGGGAAATATGCCCATTTTTTTAAGTGTTCCCACAGATGAGCCGGATGCGATGAGCGTGCCCCTGGGGGCGGCGGACCCTATGTCCCCTTCGAGGGAGTCGCTGCATCCGAACACCGTAACGTCCCTCTGCACAGAGATCTCGTCATCCGATATGAGATCGGAGTTCATCATGAGGGCCTTAAGCAGACGCACCGAACTTTCGTCATACGACCTATCATATCCGAACTCTTCCAGTATCTCTTCGTAGATGGGTTCCCAGTCCTCAGGCAGCATCCGCATCCGCATCCTTCGCGCTTTCGGAGGCCTCGATGATATCCTTCATATGGCGCTGAAGCAGCGCGGATATGAATGCCAAGGCAATACCTGCTATTATCTCCATTGCGAATACTGCATTGTTCATTATCCCCATATCGAAATAGGCCAGGACCAGATCCAGCGCGCCTGTCGTGATCAGCCCGATCGCGACCAGATTTATGCTCCCCACGATGAAACTGAGCTTAATCCTTTTTGTTGAGATGTACATGTCCACAAGGTCCCCGACCTGGTAGATGAGGATGGCGAATATCATCAGCCACAGGGAGTTCGAAACGAACCATAAGAAACCCTGGAATAAAGAGGGGATGTACAATTCCTTGAGAGAAAGATAACCGAAGATCAACCCCGCCAACACAAAGAGAAGGGCGATCAGAACAAAGGTTACGGTGACGCTGCCGCTTTTTATTCTGGCGACCCACTTGATCCTCCATTGTTCGAGCCACTCGGATGTGTTGTAACCGTATAGCAATATAACGGCGCCTATAAGGAAAACGACCATCGGAGTAGTGATGCCGGAAAGGGAGGAACCGTCGCCCATATAGGACATGAACGGCTGTATCATGAACAGCAGCGCGATTGCTACGATCACTAAGCCCAACGGAGCAAGGAACCTCCTTCTTTTCGCGGGGTCCTCCAGTATCTTCGATACGATATAAACGGTGCCTTCCAGTCCTGGAGCCTGCTTGACGTACACTTTCCTGACCGAGTCGATGGGGATCCTTGATGATATTATCGGATAGACATATTCGTCCTCGGCCCCGTCCCCCACGAGTATGACCCTGTCGGGAGAGACGTCCTTTAGCACTACCTCAAGCTCATCCACTATGGCCGCATCGGATCTGTGGCCCACCTTCTCGTTTCCTCCGATGAGCGCGACCTCGACCTCCGTGTTCCCCTCGGCCAATATCTCTTTGTAAATGTTGATCGCAGCGTAGAGCGCGTTGATATCGGAGTCCTCCGGATCGGCTATACCAAGAGCCGTTGCTGCGACAGAACAGCCCTCGACACCGATCACCGGCGTCTCAACTCTGCCTTTGACGCCGAAGTCGTCATCCCTGTCCACAACTAGGACCAAAGTCTTCTTCATCATAACTGGATTGTCTCAAAGATATAAGAGGATGATGTGCGGATAGGAATAATAACCCTTTTTTACACGCAAAAGAGACTATTGCGGAGGCGGCGGGGGGAAGAGTTTTCTACCTGCACTACATGACGATTGCATGCGCATCAAATGGCATGGGCATGCATGTTTCGAGTTCATCAATTCAAAGAATTCCATCATCGTAGACCCCCATGACGGGAAGTCGATCGGGATCAAACCGCCCATTTCCAATGCGGGTATCGTCCTCATTACGCACGACCATTTCGACCACAATGCGCGAAGGGTGATCAAGAACGATCATGCGGCACTCACCGCCGAAATCGGAAAACACTGCATCAAAGGAGTAGAGATAGAGGGGTTCCCTTCGTTCCACGACGATGCCGGCGGTTCATTCAGAGGAACGAACACAATCTACAAGTTCACAATGGACGGCATAACGATATGCCACTGCGGCGATATCGGCGACATCCCCTCGGAAGAAGTGATGAAAGCGCTGAAAAACGTGGACATCATCTTTGTTCCGGTAGGGGAGGTATTCACGCTCCTTATCCCGAAGGTCATGGAATTCCTGCGCATGATCCAACCGAAGATCGTGGTCCCGATGCATTACAGGGTCGGGGGGATAACCATTCCTCTTAAAACGCTTGATGATTTCTTGGAAAATGTGCCATCAGAATCGGTGGTGTATGTGGGCAACGAAGTGGAGTTGTTTTCCGATGATATAAGCGAGTTCACCGGCATCTGGGTATTTGACAGATGATCAATAAAGGTCCAATCCGTCCTCTATTTTGCCCATTTCGATAGGTGTCGTCTCGTCGCCGACAAGCGCGCCTTTTGAGTTGCACAATATGCCGGCGCCTATGTGTTTGGAACCGTGGTTCACCGACCCCTTCTTTACCTCTACTCCCAACACATCACGTATGAGGACGATCTCCTGTTCCGTCGCGCCCATCCCGCATAAGCAGTTCTTGTTCGTGACGACACATGCGGACCCCACTGTATCGTAGCCTCCTATGGCCGATCTGACGACCTCCACTCCCAGGGCGTCCGCGATGTTCCTTTCCGCACCGGCGCTCAATCTCGGATTGATTATCGCACCCTTATCGTTCGCTAAAATGTTGTTGCCCGCGGCGTTGACCTTATCGGGGAGCACCGTCACGGGGATCCTTTCCTTTATCCTCTCCAGTTCCGCCGTCTCGATCATCCCCGATACGACGGCGCCGTTGGAGTTCATCCGCACAAGCGAGCCCACTACGAATGAACCGGAAATAGTCGTTAAAATGGTCTCCACACCCAGTACCGTCTCGATGTCCTCAACGAAACCGGGTGCGGAGTTTGCGGCGACCAATGATAGATTCTCATTCACCGATGCGTAGACCCCGATGTTGGGGGTGCCGTTGCAGCGGGAGAGCCTCATCATCCTATTCACTCTGCGAGGGAGACCTCTACAAGCCCGTCATCGAACTTGACGGCCTTGACGGTCACCTTTGACGGGGGGTTCCTTATCCCGTTCTGCCAGATCCGCTCGTTGAGCGATGCGTCTATCCAGACGTTGTCCTCATCGACCTTCATGTGTCTCATGATGTAGGCCCTGATCTCTTTTATCGCGCGGGCGGACCTTTTCGTTCGTGGGGCCAGCTTCGTCTTCCTCAGCGGTATGGTCATTATCCTTTCCATTTCGTCTGCCATTGCCATCACTCCTTCAGTTTACTCGTGCGCCATGACCTTCTCTTGGGGTGGCGCACGAACTTCCTGTTCGTTCTCATCATGACCCACGCCGGTACGCGGCGGTTCTGTTTAATCTTCCTGTTCAGCCTGCCCTTCATTGCAGGTGCTTTTGTACTTGACATTATTATCTCCTCTCAATCTTGATCTCTCTCTGCTGAGGTATGATCTTCTGTAGAATGTCTCTGAGCATGGCATCCGTTATGACGCCCTGCAGTCTTCCGCTCTGTGCGATCTGTATCAGCTGCATCTCCACCATGTTGGCCTGCTCCGGGCTTGCGAGCTTTATGTTCGCAAGTCTGTCCCTCGCTTCCGGTGTGAGTATCTGCCTGAGTATGGACTGCTTCTGCATCTCGAATTGCCTGGCATTTTCTTCCTTTGCTGCCTGGTTTGATTGCTGGGCTTGGATATCTTCCATCCTTTTCCTTCTGAGCGCTTCCAATTCGGGATCTTCCATGCTTAACACCCTCACTTCTTTCTCTCGTCGAAGACCTCTTTTGCTGTGTTGTCAAGCAGCGACTGGCCAGCGGGGCTTATCATGCGGCCCTGCTTTCCCGTGGGCAGAAGGTATCCCGCTGCCTCAAGCTGCATCATGCATTTTCTCGCGATGCTGCGGCTTCCTTTCACTGCCCTGTTCGGCATCGAACCCTTGTCTGCGAATCCACCGTACTCTGCGGCGAGTTTGGAAGATCCCATCGGTCCTTTAACATAGAGCTTTCTCAGGATGGAAGCGGCCCTAGTGTACCACCAGTCCTCCTGCGTCGGTGCTCTTTCAGTGTGCCTGCCTGTCTTTGCGAACTCCGCCCAGGCCGGAGGGACGATCTTATCGTTTCCCTTCAGTTTCTCTGCGGTCTTGAGAATGAGTTCTTCGGCAGGAACGTCATAGACTGTTACCATATTCATTCCTCGTTTTTTTGCCAGAAAGCGTGTTCCCGGCAACCACGGACTTTGGTATAAGGGATGTTATATAAAAGCATAGCTAAATGAACGTATTATAAAATCAATCCCGCACGTCCGGCCAGGCCCCCGTGCGGCCTGCGGGAGCAATTCCCGCCACGGCATGAGATGAAAACTCACCGCATGATATCCGTGAAAATGTGTATTTTTTAATAGTATATGAATTGTTCGAACAAAAAAGAGCTCATCCGAATATCAGACGGTGGAGTTCCCTCCTTACCTCGGCGACCCTCTGTTCCTCGAATTCGGGGTGTTCCTTGAACCATCTTACATTCAGAGGCGACGGGTGGGGGATGACGTAGGCCGGTTTCCCCAGTATCGTCTGGTCGGAAAAGACCAGGTCGGTGAAATCGCTTTTCGGAAAGAAAATATCCGATGCGGCCTTACCGACAAGGATGAACATCTCATTCCTTACAAGCTCGATCTCTCTTCTCAGCCACCTTTGGGCGCATATCTTCGGCGGGGGATTGTCGCCTTTGTTCTTCGATTTCCCAGGATAACAATGTCCGACCGAAGTTATGTAAAAGATATCGGGGTCATAGAAGATATCCTCGGATATCTCGTACCATACGTTCCTCAGCCTTCTTCCGCTTATATCGTTGAACGACCTGCCCGTCTCATGCACATGCACTGAAGGTGCCTGGCTGATCTGCACGATCTTTGCTCCGGAGTTTCCCATGCAGACCGGCCTGGGCTCAAACCCGAAAAGTTCCCTGCATTCTCTGCAGGCAAAAAGCTCCGCTTTGAGTTTCTCCAGGTCATCCATTGAAAAATTATCTGCGCGGTCCTTTATTACTTTTGCTTCCGTCTGGAATAAATAAGAATGCTCCGATATGGTTACGATAAAATGGAAGACAACGATTCCCCGAATTTTTGTACGAATTGCGGAGCCCCGCTGCGTGATTCAGATACATTCTGCAACTCATGCGGTGCGGCGAAGAACGCCGGTGCGGCGCGGACCCCATCGAGCGCGCAGAGATACCCCGAGCAGAAAGGAAACAAATTGATGGTGTTCGGCCTGCTCTCGGCCATATGGGCGATCGCCGCGATAGGCCTTGGCCTGAACTATATCCTTTCCGCGGACGCGATAGCGTCGGAACTGGATTCGTATGAGGGTATCTGGGAAGCCCTGTACGATGCGGGCATAACTTACGATACCATCGTCGGGTGGATAACCATTATCGGTGCCGTCCTGGTCTCAAGCGGTGTGTTCGCAGCCGTAACGGCGTTGCTTTGTCTCATAAAGAGAGCCTATACCGTTGCGCTTATCGCATGCATATTGTCCTCGGTATTGGGACTTGTTGTTCTGTTAGGGGCCATCGGTTTCGTCGTGGCATATTTCCTGTCCAAGGAAAAGAACAATTTCATCGATAACGCATCGAAAACTTAAAGGCCGCATCAGCGGCGATCTTATTTTTTTGAAGAAGTGGAGTAAAGTGCCGCTTTCGCGGCATATTTTGAAAGAAGGCATTTAGCCGGTTTACCAGTTCTGAGCCTGTACTTCGAAGAAAGACTTGGGGTGCTTGCACGTCGGACACTCGGCCGGCGCTTCTTTGCCGACATGGAGATACCCGCAGTTCTGACACTTCCATACAACTACTTCGTCCTTTTTGAAAGCCTTGCCGCTCTTCACGTTCTCATAGAGTTCTAAGAATCTCTTTTCGTGTACCGCTTCGATCTGCCCCACCATTTTGAACTGGTTGGCGATCTCGTTGAACCCCTCTGCTCTTGCGGTCGCTTCGAACTCTTTGTACATCTCGGTATACTCGTAGTTCTCTCCGCTCGCTGCGGCCTTAAGGTTCTCAAGGGTCTCCGGCACGCATCCTCCGTGAAGCGCTTTGAACCAGAGCTTTGCATGCTCTCTCTCGTTCTCGGCCGTCTCAATGAAGATGTCCGCGATCTGCCCGTATCCCTCTTTTCTCGCTTGGGAGGCAAAGTAGGTATACTTGTTTCTGGCTTGGCTTTCGCCCGCGAAGGCTGTCAGGAGGTTTGCTTCTGTTTTGGTTCCTTTCAGTTCCATTTATTCACCTCATGCGGAAAGGGGGTTCCGTATAAAAAGAAGTTTTGTTGGTACGTTTAGAAAGAGTTCGTTCATCTGTGCAGTAAAGACTTTTTCTTCAGGTTCCCGTCGGAGTCGAACTTCTTTTTCATGAGAAGGTCGTAGTTCTTTTTCGCGGAAGCGTTCCCCGGATCCAGTCTCATCAGTATCTCGAGTTCTTCTTTGGCCTTTTTGTAATCCTTAAGGTCTTTAAGCAGAAGGACCGCATAATTCTGATGATATTCGGGCCTCTTCGGGTTGGCAGAGATGGCTTTTTCGTAGTATTCTCCGGATCTCTTGAAATCCGTCATCTGTATCCTGAGAAAGATGGCGTATGCGTTGTAAAGGTCTGCGTCGGGGGATAGGCCCAGCAGTTTTTCGTATATGTCGCACGTCTCTTTGTTGTTCTTCTTGTGCTTGGCGAGAACCGTCACCATGGCCTTCATTGCCTCGATGTTGTCCGGCTCAAGGTCCAGAACGATGTCCATCTGCAGAAGACCCGTATCAATGTCCTTTACATCGTAGATGAGGGTCCTGGCCAGCTGCATCCTCGCTTTGACATTGTGCGGATCTGTTTCCAAAAATGATTCCAGGGTCTTGACCGCACCCTGCGGGTTGCCGCTTTCCGCCTGCCTCTTTGCCTTGGAGATGGCTTCATATTCCGGGTCCTTCATGATCTTCGTCTCCTGCCTTGCCGCATCACGTTCTCACTGGTCCTTGGATCGAAGGTAACTTTTTATGATGCCGTTCTTGAACCCTTTGTAGTATGTGTTCACATAGACGAACGATGTGATCGCTGAGATGATGCCCATGAAGGCGACATAACCGATATACGTCGTTGCGATCCTGGAGAAATCCATCCCCATGTAAACGGACAGCGTCAGCAGCATCATGAAGAAAGTGATCGCGAAGAATCCTTGGTACAGCCTTCCCCTCATGCCCTTCCAGAGATAGAAGTCCCTCGGGGCGTCGGACGTTATCTTCGCACCTATCGACTTGACTATGCTCCACGGGATCACCAGGGGAGAGATGAAGAGCGACAGCAGCACCCCTATGAGGACCATCTCTTCGAACGGCATTATCTGAAGGAACAGCGGATTGATGAAGATATACGAACATATCACGATGCCGAGCAGGAAAATGCTGAATGTGGTGTTGGTGAAAAGTTCGATTTTGAACTTGTCGTCATCGACATCCGGTTCGAGCTCGACCGAGCTCACATCGATGATATCCGGTATCTGGAACAGCCATTCGGGGATCCGGTTCTTCCTTTTTTCCCCGGGAAGTTCCAATGACCTCAGCACCCTGTAGAAATAACTTCTGAAAAATCCGACGATGACAGACACAACGCCGTATTCAACAAAGAATATCATCAATGTGAGGGAATAAATGCTTATGAGCAAAGATACGAAACTGGTTTTTTCCCCGAAGATGTCAAAATACTTCACGATGAAGTCGTTGAAACCTATATCGGACCCTATGCTGTACAGAAGGATCGTTACCAGTGCCGGGGCGACCGCCACCACCGGTATGATGTACTTTCCGGGGATCACGCCCCTGTCCGAAAGGAAGACGCAGGCCGCCCCCAGCGCGGTGAATCCAAGCGCGAAACCGAGACAGATGCCGAACACTATTCCGGCGAAAGAATAGTTCTGTGAATACATTATGATAAAGACCGATAATATGGAGCAAACGATCACGAACGGCGGGAACACCTTCGTTATGAGCTTGTCGAGCTTATCATGCCTTGTCTCTTCGTCAAAGCTAATGACCGCTTTCAGATAGGACACCGGTTTCGGCACCTTCTGTTTTATCCTTTCGGATGTCCCGCCCATGCCTCTTGATATGCAGTCTCCGTATTATAATGTTCGATAGTTATATTATTCCAAAGACATTTGTACTGACATGGAAGAAAAAAAGGGCCTGAAGAACAGGGGGTATTCTCATTCCGACGTGGACGAAAGGCGCAAGGCCGTTGAGAAATTCACCGGTGCCCGCCTTGAAAATATATCTAAGTACTGTTTTGATTCCGAAAGGGCTTCCAAGAACATAGAGAACATGATAGGTGCTACGCAGATACCCCTTGGGTTCGCCGGCCCCGTTATTATCAACGGGGACAATGCGAAGGGAGAGTTCATTATCCCCCTTGCGACCACGGAAGGGGCGCTGGTGGCATCAATTTCCAGAGGGATGTCCGTTATCAATGACGGTGGCGGCGTCAGGGCAAAGGTGTTCCTGGACGGGATGACGAGAGCCCCGGTATTCAGAACCGACGGCATTGACCACTGCGTAAAGGTAATGGAGTGGATCGAAGGCAACAGAGAACTACTTTCATCGATCGTCGACACCACCACCAACCACGGAAAGCTCGCATCAATAGAATCATTCCCTGCCGGAAGGAATCTCTTTGTCCGATTTACCTATGGGACGGGGGATGCGATGGGCATGAACATGGCGACCATCGCCACGGAGGCCGTCTGCAAAAAGATAGAGGAGGGAACGGGCGCAATAATGGTCTCCGTATCCGGGAATATGTGCAGCGACAAGAAAGCCGCGGCTATCAACATGATCAGAGGGCGCGGGAAGTCCGTCATGGCCGAGGCCCTCATTCCCAAAGAAGTGGTAGAGAGCAGGCTCCATACATCGACAGAGTCGATCGTGGAGACCCACATAAGAAAAAATCTCCTCGGAAGTTCCCTTTCCGTGACGCTCGGAGCTAACGCCCACGCCGCAAATATGATAGTGGCGTTATACATCGCGACCGGGCAGGACCCGGCACAGGTGGTCAGCGGAAGCATGACCACCACCATGTGCGAGGATATAGGCGGGGACCTGTACATCGCTGTCAGAATGCCGACCGTGGAGGTCGGGACAGTGGGCGGAGGAACCAGACTGCCTTCTCAATCGGAGGCACTGGATATGATAGGCTGCCTCGGAGAAAAAAAGGCTTTGAAGCTCGCAGAGATCGTCGCGGCAACCGTTCTTGCAGGAGAGCTTTCCACGATTTCGGCGCAAGCGGCAGGCCATCTCGGGAAAGCACACAAGGAGCTCGGACGCTGAGAACATGCCTGTCATCAATTTCAGATACAGTGACCTGTGTTCCCTTATTGGGAAGGAGGTTCCGCCGGAAGTACTAGCAGAGCGGATACCGCTCATCGGTGCCGACATGCATCAGGCGGAAAGCTTCACGGAAGATATGTCCGTTGAGTTCTTCCCCGACCGGCCGGACCTTTATTCGGTGGAGGGGATCGCAAGGGCCCTTCGCGCTTTCCTCGATATCGAACCCGGGCTGAAAGGGTATGCGGTAGAGGATTCCGATATTATAGCGGAGATAGAGAGCCCCGTTCTTGACGTAAGGCCGTGCTTCGCTTGCGCAGTTATAAAAGATATCGTCGTGACCGACGACCTGATCAGATCGCTGATGGAGCTCCAAGAGAAGCTCCACATAACGATCGGCAGAAAGCGGAACAAGATCGCCATCGGCGTGCATGATCTTGACAAGGTCAAGCCTCCCTTCAGATACACGGCCGTAAGGCCGGACGAGGTATCGTTCGTACCCTTGAACAAAACAGAAAAAATGAGTCTGGAAAGGATACTCGTCTCTCATGAAAAGGGGGTGGAATACGCTCACCTGCTCAACGGAAAAGAAAAGTATCCCATCATCTTTGACAAGAACGGCGATGTTCTGTCTTTCCCGCCGATAATAAACGGTTCTCTCACCACCGTTACGGTGGAAACAAAGAATATCTTCATTGATGTCACCGGCAACGACCAAAAAGCGGTGAAGGGTGCGCTGGACATCGTCACGACCGCCTTGGTGGAGCGCGGGGGGAGAATATGCAGCGTAAAGATGGTGAACGGCAGTTCGGACCGTTCGCCGGACCTTAGCGGAACGCGGTCCTCTGTATCCCTTAAAGAATGCAGCGGGTTCCTCGGCGTGGACCTGTCCGGGAAAGATGTGAAAGAGGCCATCGAAAGGATGGGCATGTCCGCTTCCGTCAAAGACGATGAAGTGATTGTGCTGATCCCTTCCACAAGGCTTGATATCATGCACAAGACCGATATTTTCGAGGACGTTGCCATAGGCTACGGTTTCGAACGCTTCGGCGGAAATTACAGGTCGCAGCAGACGCTCGGAGAATCGGGACCGGTTACTTCATTCTCAGATAAGATGAAAGATGCCATGATAGGTCTGGGTTTTACCGAGGTCACCACCCTGACACTCAGCAACCAAAAGGATGAGTTCGAGAGGTCTGGCCTTCCGGTAAAGGTCTCCACGATCATAACCAACCCGATAACGGAGGACCATACTTGCCTGAGATCATATCTTATGCCCAGCCTCATGAGGATACTCAGACACAATAAGCACAGGGACCTTCCTCAAAGGATATTCGAGATTGGGTTCGTTTCTGACGAGCACAGGACGGTCCCTCATCTGTGCGGGATGGTCGCTTCTTCGAGAACATCCTTCACCGAGATAAAATCCATCACTGAGGCCGCGGCGAGGGAGATGGCCATAGGGTACAAGATATCCCCGTGCGGATACAGGACATTCATCGAAGGAAGGGGAGCCTTTGTTTCTTTGAACGGAGAGAACATAGGTTTCTTCGGCGAAGTGTCCCCTAAGGTGATAATCGACTATGAGATGACCCACCCGGTGATGATGTTCGAGATCGACCTGTCCCCTGTGATCGACGAAAAAGCGGGGAGCCTGTTCTGATAACATGAACGTAGGGGATAGATTTCCGCAGTTCGTTCTCATGGACGAGAACGGCGAAGAATTCGACAGCAGGGCCTTGGAACACATCAGATACGTCATCTATTTCTATCCTAAGGATGGGACCTCCGGATGCACAAAGGAAGCGTTGGACTTCTCTTCGCTCTACCCGAAATTCATGCTGAGGAACATCCCCGTCATCGGCGTGAGCAAGGACTCCTTCACATCTCATCATAAATTCAAGGAAAAGAATTCGCTCAAGGTGAAACTTCTGAGCGACCCTGAGCATGACCTTTTAGAAAGGGTGGGAGTTTGGGGCACGAAGATGATGTACGGAAAAGAGGTTCAGGGAACTATAAGATCGACTTTCATCGTCGGACGGGAAGGCATGATCGAAGCCGCATGGAAAGGAGTGAAGGTCGACGGGCATGCTGAAAAGGTACTTGAGAAAGCGATACTTCTGACGAAGACCCAATGAACCCCGTTCTTACATGCGCGGTATCATTGCCGAGATCACTGATTGCTCCGTCAGGGACTTTCTGTCTAACAGTCCCTTACTGAGCATCCCCACCGCCCCTTGTTTCTTTCCTATGTCGGGATCCCCGTAGAGCTTGTGCATGGCCTCTCCGACCGTCATACCGTCCGATACAAGCGCGGAGACCTCGTCCGGATATCTGAACCCCGGACCTATACCTATCGTCATTCTCCCTTCCCTGTCCAACACCGCACAGTATTGGAAATCGTAGAAACCGTCATCGGTGGGGAAGATCCCCGCCTCTATCCCCACAGAAAGATCGTTGCCGCCGAGCGCGGCGACTGCGCGGTTAATGGCGCCGGTACGGGTCTCAAGTTCCATTGGCTGTGGCGGGACCCCGCTCTCCGCTTCGACCGGGATTATGATCACGCTGCCGAATATCCTCTCCATGACCGTTCTGACGGCCTCTACCTTGACCCTGTTGGTGGACCCGACCCCTATCCTTTTCACATCACCGCTCCCGTCCCTGGAATATTCGCCGTTTATTATTCCGGTGGAGCTTATCCTCACGCCGTTATACGCCTCGACCATCGGGATCATGACGACCTCCAGCGGCCTGATCCCTCTGAAACCGCGCTCGCGATTCACCTCTTCGGCGTTCTTCACCGTCTCGTCGGAAACTATGATGATATCTGCGGCATCCATCTTTTCTCTCGGCCCGTAGATGTCGTTTATCTCAACTATCTCCCAGGGTTTGTCCATCTTTCTCAGGAAGGACTCCAATTCTTTTTTTCTCAAATAGAAAGGGGTGAGATCCTTCCTTTTATCAGATGCCATCTCGTCCGTGGTCAGACCTACGAACACCTCGTTCCCGACCTCAAAGGCTTTCTCGATCAGCCGTTTGTGGCCGTCATGCAGGATGTCAAAGGTACCGGCCACTATCGAGATCATTAGGCATCACCATTACTCGATCATCCCTTGTTCATGTAAAAGATCACGGCAACGACCGCTGTTGCACCGACGATCACCAACCAGATCAAGAGAAGCCTCCTTATTTTTTTCTTCGCATCGGCGCCCGCAGAGCCCCTGCACTCCTCGCCGCAGAACTCTCCATCGCCTGTGAAGGCCTTGCCGCAATTGCGACAGTGTCTGTGCTGGGGTATCCTTTCCGGTTGGTCTGCCATATCACGTTATTGTTTGTTCGGCATAAAAAGGTTCAGTGGGTGTTTCTGTCCAATTCATTGTGGACGATGATCATGCAATGGTCGGCGTGGAGACTGTAAGGTCCGAGGGACACCTTCTCCGGACCGTATCCCGACAGGATAAGTTCCTCGTCCTCAGTAAGGTCCCTGTTGTCGCTCATCACAAAGACCGGATCCTCCCGTATCTCGGTGCCTCTTATGTCCTCCCCGTCCTCTTTCAGATAGATGATCTTTCCCCTTTCCGAAAGCATCTTCACCACATCCCCGAAGGACATCCTCGAGACGTATATCCCGGGAGAGGACTTTTTTTCCTCCTCGTCTATCTTTTTCAGGAGCGCGTTCCTGATCAGAGATGAGGTGCTTCTTTCGTCAGGATTCAAATATCTCAGTTCCGCCCCTGAGAATCTGACCGTCTTGGGCGGGTCGTCGCCTCCCTGCAGGACAAGGTACAATTCGGTATCGCGCCTTACATTATGGCTCAGGAAGAACGCCGAATTCACGCATCTGATAAGGATATCCAACCTTCCGGCGCCGCCGGAGATGTCATCGAGTTTGAAGTTCCCGGTTGTTGACGCCTTATGACCGACGATCACAAAATATCTCATCCGATCACTGCAGGTCCTGCAGACCGTCCAAATCCATCTTGCCCATCTGCTTCATCATTTGTTTGCGCACTTTACGGTCCTTGCTCATGGAGCCTATCATCTTCTTGCTTTGATTGTACTGTTTGAGCAGCCCCCTGACCTCTTGGGGTGAGACACCCGCGCCGAAAGCTATCCTTTCTATGCGCTTTCCCTTTATCAGACTGGGTTCGTCCTTTTCCTTTTTTGTCATGGAATCCATTATGACCTTATACA
>WRKC01000096.1 GCA_009778275.1 Methanomassiliicoccaceae archaeon | reverse complement strand
GCGGTAAGGACATCCAGGTCGGGTTACATGCAGAGGAGGCTGGTCTCCGCCCTGGAGGACCTGAAGCTGACATCCGACGGGACGGTCAGGAACACAGTGGGGACGGTCATACAATTCAAATACGGAGAGGACGGGGTGGACCCGTCCAGGACGGTAAGGGGCAAGGCGATAGACCTCGACGACCTCTTCGCGGAAGTGCTCGGCGACGATGCCGATACACTCCTGCGCGTGGATGACCTCGATACCGGAGAGGATTACGGATCCAGAGAAAAGGATGAGATGGAGTACGTCGAAGAAGAGGAAGGGGAAGAATACGACGACCTCGATACCGACTTCGAAGGCGGAGGTGAGTGAAATGGCTAAAAAAGACACCCTAAAGGCGCTGGTCAACAGGGACATCAGCGAAGAGGTGGCGGAACTCCTCCTCTCCAAGTACAACACCCTCAGCGCGATATCCGCGGCGAGTGTCGAGGAACTTATCGAGCTGGGTCTATCTGAGGAGGCGGCGGAGTCCGCTTTGTCCAAGATAGGCAAGCGCACTACCAGGGCCGTACCGGCAAAGAGCAAGAAGACGATCCCGGAGCCGAAGAGCGAGCCCATGGAAGAAGTGTTCCGCATCCGCACCTTCAGTCAGGCCGAGACCAAACTGAGGGATGTGGCGGACAGGCTCGGGATCTTCCTCCCGATGAAAATAATAGCCGACATAGCCAGCGTGATAGAGAAGGCGGATTTGAGCGATGAGATCTATGAGAAATTGATATCCACCGCCAACCGTATGTACACTTCGCACCTGATGGACAAGAACGAGTCCACCGGGGTCATGGCGGCCCACTCGCTGGGAGAACCGGGTACGCAGATGAACATGCGTACCTTCCACTACGCCGGTGTCGCGAACATAAACGTCACACAGGGCCTTCCGAGGCTGATCGAGATAGTCGATGCGAGACGGGTGCCCAGCACGCCGTCCATGGAGATACCTCTGATAGGCATCGCCGCAGAGGACGAGAGCGTCGCCAGGCACGTAGCGTCGGAGATCGAGGCAACTTCGCTGCTGGACATAGCTTCGGTGGAAACGGACATCACCAATATGAGGCTCGTGATCACCCCGAACACCAGGAAAATGGCGCAGCGCGGCCTGGACACGGACGACATCGTCGAGAAACTCAACAAAGTAAAGGCGGTCCGCGGCATGGTCAAGGTCGCGGACTTCCAGATCGTGATCACTTCGGACGAGCCATCGTACAAGAAGCTGCAGGTGATGTACGACGCCGTCAAAGGCGCCAAGATAAAAGGCATAGACGGAATAACCAGAGCGGTCCTCAGCAAAGTGGGGGGCTCTTGGAAGATCATCACTGAAGGCAGCAACCTCAAGGAAGTACTCAAGATAGAGGGCGTGAACGCCAACAAGGTCATGACCAACAGCATCCTGGAGGTGGCGGACGTTCTCGGCATAGAGGCGGCAAGGAACTCCATCATACAGGAAGCGAAAGGAACACTGGGAGAGGCCGGCCTGGATGTGGATATCAGACACATCATGCTGGTCGCGGACCTGATGACCAACGACGGCCAGGTCAAAGCGATCGGAAGGCACGGAGTATCGGGCAAGAAATCCTCGGTCCTTGCAAGGGCGGCCTTCGAGATCACCGCGGCGCATCTTCTGCATGCGGCGATGGTGGGAGAGGTCGACAGCCTCGAAGGAGTGACTGAGAACATCATAGTCGGACAGCCGGTGACATTGGGAACCGGCGCAGTAAACCTTATTTACACACCCAAGAAGGGGGAGAAAGAATGAGCGAGAAAATCGATATAAGTAGAGCATTGAAGGCCGCGATCACCACCGGTAAGGTAGAGTTCGGGGTTGACCAGACAGAGAAAGCAATAAAGGCGGGAAAGGCGCAGATGGTCATCCTGTCCAGAAACTGCCCCAGCGAGATGCTGACAGGGGACATCAACGTGAAGGTGCACGTGTATGAGGGTAACAACATGGAGTTGGGCGCCCTCTGCGGAAAACCCTTCTCCGTATCGGCCCTGGCGGTCATCGACAAGGGTTCCTCCAACATCTTAACGCTGTGAGAGCCATGTCAACGGATATCGTACTAAATGAGGACACACTCAGATACATTGCGTTGTTCTCGGCCATAACCAAAGCAAGCCCCATTGACTGCATGGACGCCGACGATAAATTGGTGTTCGTGGTCGAGAAAGGGCAAGGGAACATCGCCGTGGGGAAGAAAGGGGAGCATGTCATAAAACTCAAGGAGAAGACCGGCAAGAACATCCAAGTAGTGGAGTACTCGGAGGATCCTGAGCAGTTTGTGAAGAATGTGTTCCATATATACTGCCCTCAGAAGGTCGTTATCGAACAACGCGGGAACATCACCCATGCCACGATCACAGTTGACCCCAAGCTCAAGGGGCGTGCGATCGGCAAGGCCGGAAAGAATCTGCGCATTGCGAGGGACATTGTGAACAGACATCACGAGATCCAGAGCATCAGCGTTGACTGAACGACTCCCCCGACCGGTGTGAGAAACTTCTTCAAACGCCTTATCCAATTTTCATACTGTATCGGTCATTCCCTGCGGCGCAAGGGCATCCTCTCGACCTCCATGCGGTCGAACGTGGGATATTCTTCTATTATGTATGAGTTGTAAGGCAGTTTTTTCGATATTTTCCTAAGCTTCCACGACGCGACCTCTATCCTTTTCCTCTCTTCGTCGACCAAGATCAGATCCTTCGGCACCTTCAGTTCAAAAAGGGCCGCGGTCGCTTCTTTCAGGTCGTCGGCGTAAACGATACCTTTCAGCAGCGTGCCGTCGCCGGTAACGATGTCGTGCTTCTTGGCAATGACATTTGCCCTTCTGATCAGTCTCTTTCTCAGCTGGACCCCGTCCTTGAAAGCGGACGAGCAGAAATGTATTGGGCACTTTGGATATTTTTTCATCAGGTCCTTCACCATCTCCTCAGAGCCGGCGACCGCTGAGGAAAGGTCGTCCTTCATTTTGTAGCCCATCTCCTCCATCATGTTCCAGTTGCTCTCTGAGAACTCGAACTCGTTGATGTTGATGAAACCCACGCCCGCCTCGGAAGCGGATAAGGCGAGCCTCTCCAGCCTGTCCTCGCTGCCAGGTATGGCCGGTACTTCGATGCCCACATCCAAAGAGGTCTCCGAGATGATCCGCGATATCTCCGCGAAGTCCATTGTGTCCCATTCGGACAGCGGAGGATGGAATCTTATCTCATCGAGGCCGGCGTCGCAGAGCTCTTTCGCTTTGCCGAGGTCGATCATCGAAGTATACAAATGAATGTGGTGGCCCGGTCCGAAGCGCTCTTTAAGCATTTTTATCGCGGAAAGGGTTCGGTCCATCGCAACGAGGGGGTCCCCGCCGGTTATACCCGTGCCGGTGGCATCCATCGATACGGCTTCCTCCAGCATGTCCTTCAGGTCGGATATCCTCCTTTCATTGGCGAAGATCACGTCCTTTCCCTTCTTCTCGGGCGAGATGGGACAATAGAAGCAGTCCGTACCGCATCTGCCTGTGATCAGAAGCACCATCTTCGATCCGTTCACGCAGTGTCTGCACCCTTCGGGAAGGGAGCAGTTGGAGGCCGAGCCGTATTCGTATATCTTCAAATCGATCGGTATGTGATGGTGCGATGTCTTAATAAACATTAGATGGCTAGCAGACTGCGACCATGAGGAGAGACACGGGACTCATCATTGCGCTGGACGAGACAGACGCGAAAAGGGCCTTGGAGGTAGCAAGGTCCGTTTCCGATACGGTGGACGCGATCAAGATTAACTGGCCGCTGATCCTCTCCGCAGGGCCGAACATAATAACCCAGATGTCTGAGATTTCGGATGTGATATGCGATCTAAAGGTCGCGGACATCCCGAACACGGTACGCCTAATTGTGAAAGAAGCAGTATCAAGACGGGCATCGGGCGTGATCGTGCATGCTTTCACCGGCGAGGATTCCCTGAGAGAGGCCGTATCGGCGGCAGGCACGGCCGAGATCTATGCGGTAACGGAGATGAGCCATCCCGGAGGCGAGATGTTCACCGCACCCCATGCGGAGGAAATGGCAGAGATGGGTGTGAGATGCGGCGTGGCGGGATTCATAGCGCCGGCCACCAGGCCGGACCGGATCAGAGCGGTCAGATCTATCGCGGGGGACCTGAAGATACTCTCCCCCGGAGTGGGTGCGCAGGGAGGAGACGCCTCATCCGCCATATCCGCCGGCGCAGATTACGTCATTGTGGGGAGGGCGGTCTACGGTGCGGACGATCCGGCATCCGCGGCACGCTCCATTGCGAAAGAGATAAGACCGTTCCTGTGACTATTATCAAAAACCAGCGCGCGCGCCTGTCCGTAAATCTATAAATAGACAGTCAGGCATGAGCCAATACTTCATTTAACGGAGAGTATAGAATGCGCAAATTGGGAACTAGGTCAGCCAAACCCAAAGACGGGGGCTTCCTGCCGGCATCCGATGACGGTCAGGAAGTATGGTTCAAAAGAGAATGGCGCCTGATAGCACTGTTAGCGATCATGATCGTGGCCTTCGTCATCAGATTCATTTTTGCTTATGGTGTTTCCGCCGGCAGCGACTTCGCGTTGTCGGGCGGAACAGGGGCATCGAGTCACGCTCATATCATGGAAAGCATCCTCAACGGTTCGTTCGCGTTCACTGATTCGGCTCTCAACTATCCATACGGGTCCGGCGTTATTTACCCCCCGCTGATGGACATCCTTCTTTCAGGAGTGGCCGGGATCGTATCGGCATTCGGCGTATCCACGGGAACCGCTGTGGCCGGAACGCTGGCATACTCATCGCCGATATTCGCGGCCCTCACATGCTGGCCCGTGTACCTGATCGGAAGGAAGATGTTCGATGATGAGAAGATAGGTCTCCTGGCAGCGCTCTTATACGCATTCTTCGCGCTCATGGTAATGACCTCCGTCTTCTCTAACGGCACAGAGTACGCATTCGCCGGGTTCCTGTTCGCGTTCATGGTATACTTCCTGCTGAAGGTCTTGGACGACTGCGACAGGATCCAGCCAAGCGGATTCAGGGCAATGATCAAGGACAGGTCTGTATTCTGGAATCTGCTCATAGCGGGAATATTGTTCGCAATGATAGCGCTGTCGTGGAATCAGTTCCGCATGATCCTTCTGGTGCTGGTGTTCATCATGGCCGCCCAAGCGGTGGTCGACCGCATAAGGTCCAGACCGGTCTCGCCGACGGTCGGCATCTACTCCGCCGTCATATTGATGGGGATGTTGATCTCCGCACCATATTACATCCTAGCCGGTCTGTGGGACCTGGTCTTCTCCGGACCGTTCATAACAGCGATAATGTCAGTCGCCCTAGCGGCCCTCTTTGCCAAAACAACGGGAAAGACATGGGTGCTGATGATCCCGGCGATATTCATCATCGCGGCGGCGGTACTTGTGGTCATGTACTTCTTTGCCGGCGATCTGTTCTCAGCGGTCATCGGCGGCAACTCCGTATACACCAATGAGCTGACGGCCAACCTTGCGTCCGTGGCATCAAGGACATCCATATCCTCCATGGCGGCATTCTTTGGCTGGGTGACACTATGGCTGCCGTTCGTGATGTTCCTCTACATGCTGTACAAGTACAGGGGGAAGATGGACTCAAGGAAATACACTTTCACAATGTGGTGGATCATCCTCATGTTCTGTGTGGGATGGTACTCAGTGTCAAATGCGGCGCTGGCGGGCGCGGGCTTTGCCGTCGCATCGTCGGCCATGATACTCATGATCATAAGGTTCGCGGCCCTGAAGAGCTATTTTGCCGACATGAGGGGCAACGGAATAAAACACGCGCTCAGAAAAGCACTCAAACCGATACCTCTGGCAACGGTCATTGCCCTGGTCGCTCTCGTCGCAGCACCCAACATAATATATTCTGTGGATGCCAGCATCCCGACGAACTCTGAAGGCGACGGGTATCTCGGCGGTCTCGGATACACGATAATGACCGACGATGTGAACTCAGTCAACAGGATGTGGAACGAATTCAACGACATAGATAAGGACGGGGCTTTGGTGGCATGGTTCGGCCATTCCACGGATGCGGTGTCAGGAGGCGGGTTCGATTCTGTAACGGATGCGCTGGGCGGCGGGTCATCCGCAATGTCGGCCATTTTATTGGCAAACAGCGGTTCGGCAGTAACGGCGGCGATGGCGATACGTCTCATGCTCGCCAATAACATCTCGTCGTTCGAGTCAGCGATAAAAAATGCGGGACTGAACTTTAACATCATCAAAGGCTATGTGGATAAGCCGTCCACAGCCGTTGAGGAGGTCAGGAACAACGTGGAGATCTACGCAGGAGTGGACCAGAAGGTCACTGAAGAAAATGCGTTGTACATGGTCCTTATCAATTACATCACAAGCACGATACCCGAGCCGAGGGTCAATGACCTTTACAACAACATATGCAACATAAGCGGCAACTCGATAAGATATGTGTCCGTGGACAGGGCGATGCTCCCGGTCTACTACGGAGACAACTCATATTTCATGACCGCCGCATATCTCGGAAGCTATTCTCTGGACAGATACGGTGCCCCTAGCAAGTTCTTCTCTTACGATGGTTACTCGGGATACGCCACATACACTGATGAGATGTACTCGACCTTCTTCTGGAAAGCGCTCATCGGAATGTCCCCCGCAGAGGCGGGATACAGTTCATCCGTCAATTATCTCAACGCCCTTGCGCTGAGCGACGGCAAGGTAAAAGCGAACCCCGGATACGGGCTCCCCAACTATAAGGTGGCATACTGGCATGTTTTCTACAATCCCGACAGCAACGCCACGGGCTCATCCGACGGATGGGTGGACATGAACGCATTCGAAGCGATAAAGCTCCAGAACAAGGAAGGCGGAATGATCAACTTCGTCAACGGCGTCGTCATGCTGGAGTACGACCCGTCGCTGACGACCGAGGTCTCCGGAAAAGTCACTTACGTTTCGGATTCCGGGTCGGCCGGGGCGGAGGGCATACAGGTCTCCGTCTTTGAAAAGATCGACTTTGACGCAACCGGAATGACCGGATACGTGAAGAAGTCCACTGTGTTCACGAACGACGAAGGCATGTACACAATATGCGTGCCGGTCGGCACGGAATACTATGTGGTGTTCTCTTCAGGGACCGACACCTTGGCGACAGGATCGATAATCGAGACGCGCTGGAACATGACATCGTCCAGCGCCGGTCTGAACATACCCGCGACAAGCCTGTCCGGAAGCGTCTACGTGAACAGCGACCCCCTCAAGTTGTACACTGAGAAATCATATGTGTCTATGGAGGGCACAGCGTCAGGAAAGAGCTATCAGGCCGAGGTCGTCGGCGGCAGCTTCGTGTTCAACAATATCATACCCGATGTCTACAAGCTCACAGTATTCTCACCCACGGGAACCACGATCAACGTTGGAAACGTCACGGTCAACATCGGCGCCAATACCGGGTATCGCATATCCGCGACCTCCGGCACGATAAACGTGACGGTCACTACGGACGTGGGCGGGAAAGCACCCAATGGAACGGTCATCACGGCTCAGGACAGATCTACGGGCGCCGTATATACGGGCATCGTGGATGACGGCCAGGCGAGTATATTCGTCGTGCCTTCGACGTACACAGTGTACGCAACCGGAGGAAAAGTGTCTGTCTCCAACCCCACCTCGACGGTCTCCAGCGGCGGAAGCTCAAGCGCATCGCTGGTCGTATACGATTCAAAGAACATCACCGTGACGGGGGCTCCAGCGGGAGGTCTCGTAAGCATAATGTCCTTCGGGTTCATCACATCGTCCTCCACATCATATACGTTCGCCGTACCGACGGGCGGCGGAGGGAACAACACATACACTGCATACGCAACAAGCGGCAGCAGCGTGTACTACGGCGTAACGGCAGGCGGCAGCATTTCGCTCACCAGCTCAGCCGGGTACAGTGTGAAAGGAACAGTGAAGGACAGCGACGGCGCCCCCTTCTCGGGCAAGGTCTCGTTCATAATGGCAAGCGGAGCGGCATTCATATTCACGTCCGACGAGGACGGCAAATTCGATGTCATGCTGCCTGCGGCCACATACACAATGTACATCTACGGAACGGGAGGCGCATTGATATCCACTCAAGCGGTCTCCGGACACACGGACCTGGGTGAGATCAAACTATCAAAATCCCGCGAACTCTCCGTCACTCTGAGCTACAGGACGAATATGTCGTCCCCCACTTCAAGAGGGATAGCGTTCGTAGATGTCAAGATGGCCATGACCATAGATGCGGAATACTTCATCACGGTAATGACCGACACCTCTGGAAAGGCGACATTCATAGTACCTCAGGGATATGCGGCAACGATCACGTCGCCTGGATTCGACACGGCCAGATTCCATGTGGAAGCCCAGTCTTCGAACCTCGCCGCCGGGACGAGCACCACCTCAGACACTTGGAGCGTCGCGGCGAGCGGGACAACAGGTTCATATGTGAAAACCGTCAACGTAACGAACACCGTTTCAGTGAAACTGACGCTTTACAACAGCTCATCAACGACATATGAGGGCACGAACCTGACGAACGTGATACCCGGGCAGTACACCGCGCAGATAAGAGGGAACCCCAATTTCTACTATAACGGAACGATATACATCTACCCCGGGCAGAGCGGCTCTCTCAACATATCGGCCACCAACGTTGTGAAGGTAGATCTCATCGCATCGACGACGGACGAAATAACGGTGACGCCGACCGATGACGAGAGAGGGACCTTCTTCGTGGACCCGGACAACTCGCATGCCTATTATCTCCAAAAAGGCAAGAGCTTCTATTTCACGGCAACATCCGGCACAGGCGACACAGAACAGATCGCGTACGCATCCGTCAGCAATATTTCGTCCCCGGTGACCTTGAATCTATCCAACAAAGCCGATAAGGCAGAGATAAAAGGATTCACGGGAGTGAATGCGGACGGAACTCTCACAGTGACCTACGGAAGCGTTACGATACCGTTCCCGATAACCGACGGGGCATTTGATATCATACTGCCTGCGGGGATCGGCCCGATGACCCTCAACGCTAAACTGAGCCAGAAGATGAACAATATGGAATACAGCTACGCCGGGTCCGTGACGATGGCCGCAAGCGAAGTGGTTGACGGAGCGACGATACGCTTCCCGGCAACGACAACGGCCGCGACCGATACATTGACGGAGCTCTCGGGAAGCGGTTTCAGTTTCATCGACGGAGTAGGGTCGTTCACTCTCACACTGAAGAACACCGGCAGCTACAATACAACATTCATCGTGACAGCGGGTTCCGCATGGGTACTCGATAAGGCATATACGATATCAGTGGATGAAGGTAAGACGGGCACGATCAAGATCGACGGCCGTTATGACCCAGCTGCGGTCGGTGCCGGCAACGAGGACCTGTCGGTGACAGTGACGTCGATCAACGGCACAGTTCTCGGAACATATGTGGTGGACGGAAGCGCATTCCCCACCTCCGGCTCGACCGTGACCACGACCGATACATATGTGGACATAAGCGGAACGGACGGGGCGGCAGCCGATGCGGTGAGCGGCAATGAATACATGTACGCTGTAACGATCACCAACAAGGACAGCTATCTCAAGACGGTCTCCGTTACGGCGACCATAAGCGGAGGCAGCGGCAACTGGTGGATAGTCTATTCCGACAAGGACGAAGGCTGGATATTCTCCAAAGAAGCAACGAACAAGTTCAACGTCAGCGGATTCGGCTCCACAGTGATATACATCAAACTGATGTGCAAGGACTCATCCGACATAGAGGTCCCGACCATAGATGTGAAGGTCACAATGCCGGGTCAGACACTGGTGACCAACAGCGCAGGGGTGATCGTCTCAGGCAGCACGGCCACGTTCAGCATGAGCGCGAAGCCCGCCGTGATGGAAGCGGAGGAAATGACCGCCAAAGGCAACAACATATTCGACGGACCGAGCCCGATACCGCCGACGACAATGGTGCTTACCGCACTCGTCATACTTGCGTTCATCGCAATGATGTGGCTCGGAATGAAGAAGGGGGTGTTAGTACGAAAAAGATGATCGCCGCGATAGCGGTATTTGCAATAGTGTTCGCAGCGGGAGCAGTCCTCTTAGAGAACTCATCTGACGTCGACGGAGCGGTCTCCTACATAAAAGGGGACACGAACGTAGTAAAGACAAGCGGCAGTCTCACATACCAGATAATGTTCTTCGAATCTGAGGAATTCGAAACGCTGGACCTGTCCTACACTGCCTTGCTGAAAGACAGCAGCGGTGCCACGAAGTCCGGTACGATATCGCCGTCCTCCGGGGTCTTGTCCAACGGTATAGAGTCGACCCTGACGGTGACAGCACCCGCAGCTGCAGGTAAATATACTCTCGTTGTCACCTTCACTGAGAAGAAGAACGATGATGAGAAAGTGGAGACCGAGAGGACCCAGACGATCACCGTCGTGGAGCCCGTGGTGCTGACCGCCGTTCTGAGGAACAACAGCAATGTCGATTTCACCAATTTCGTGGTCTATTTCAAGGTCGACGGAAAACTGGTGGATGAGAGCAGGTCGATGGTGTCTGTGGCCGCGGGGGATACCACCACCGTAACGCACGAATGGGTCTCGGAATCGTACTCGAATGGAAGGCACACTTTCCAAGTGGTGGCCGGAGATGAGAACATAGGAAGCACCCAGACGTCGTTCCTGGGAGGGGAGGGCACATTCTACGTCGGCCACTCCGACTACGGCCTGGTGAACATCCTGCTGGGCATACTCGCGGTGGTTTTGATCATCGTGGTGGTCTATCTCTACCGCAAGCCGGTCAAGAACTACGGCAAACCCAAATCAAGGCGCTGAGCGCGCCTTGTGAAAACCTTTTCAAATTTTCATCTTTGACATCATAACCGAATTGGCCACATCGGCGCGCGTCCTTTCCATGACGCCTCTTGCAATATCCTGTTTCCTTCTTATCGGGACGATCTGGTCAGGCACGTCGAACATCATTATCAGGTGAGATATGTCCTCCATCTCGGAGAATAAAGCTACGGCGCGCGTGACATCCCCCGACATAAGCGATGTCAGCACTACCCTCCTCATCTCTCCGAGACAATCCGCAAGGCCCATGACCCACGGTCCGGGGCCTATTCCGAGGTCGCCGAAGGAAGGCACCCCCTTACCTATTATGACAGAATCGAGGATCATTGCCTCTGCGTATTCCGCCAGAGCATCATCGGCAGGACCCGCATATACGGCGTGGGGATCGCTCCCTGATCCCGCATTGAGCTCCGAGACAAGTTTTTCGAGTGCCGCTCTCGATCCGCCGCAGTCTTCGGAGACATGAATGGCATGTATCATCTTCTTTGTCTCCCTAATGATGTCCCTGGAACATCTGACCGTGCGTTCCCTTCGCAACTCCGCATCATGAAGTATCTTTATCGCTTCTTCGGCGGCCTCTTTCAGTCTTTCCATGAAAAGATAACGTGTTGCATATTATTACAATGATGCAAAGAACATGCTTCTTAGCCTGTCTTTGAACAATTCTTCCCCGATCTTCCCATCGAACATGCCCGTCAATGGCGTGGCAAACTCCACATCCTTGTAGAAGACATCGATCAGAGTCAGCGCATCGGCCCTTGCGAGGCCGAAAGAGAGGTCCTTTCCGTTAAGCGCATCCCTCACGTCCGAGATGGTGGAATCCCCTCGTCCCACGGACATGATCGCGGCGACCATGCGGCGTATCATGTTCCACAGGTAATATCTTGCAGAGAAGTCCAACACTACGAGGTCTCCCTCCTCATGCACCTCGACGGAATCCAATGCAAGGTTTGCGGACCTTTCGTCAGGCTTGCAGAATCTCGTGAAATCATGCTTCCCGACGAACATGTCCGCACAGTTTCTCATTGCCTGCACATCCATGCCTTCTGAACGGACGAGATATCTGTATCTTCTTATGTCAGCGAACCTCGGGTTGAAGTCCTCGCCGACCGTGGCGACGCTTCTGTAGAACACATCCTTCGATACCGCATTCAGGGCTTTCAGCAATATGCCCGGGTCATCTATGCTGCTGTAGAAAACGGCAACATTACCTAGGGAGTTGACGCCCCTGTCCGTCCTGCTTGCGAGTCTCAGATCGATATCTTCGTCCGAGATCTTCATGATGGTTCTCAGGTCGGAGAGGATATCCCCCTCCACTGTCCGGTGGCCGGGCTGTATCTGAGAGCCGTAGAAAGGTTCGCCCAGATAGGCTATTTTCACGGCGGCCCTTATCATGATAGGATATTCTTGATGCGATCTATCTTTCTCTGGATCAGATCGCGCTTGCCGATATCATGGCGCACGCAGATGGCATCTCCCTCGATGAATGCCAGTGCGGCCTCGCATCTTTGTTCGGCCTCCTCTATCGTTTCGCCGACGCCCACAACCCCTATCGATCTGGATGTCCCGGTGAAGAGTTTGCCGTCTATCATGTCGACGTTCGCGTAGTATAACGCGGCGCCGCTCTCGTGGACGCCCTCCTCGTTGACGAATATCTCGTGTCCGGGGTCGGGTACGGTCCCGTAGCCTTTGGGGACGACGTATTTGCAAACTGTTGCCATATTCTTGAATTTGACCTCTTCCCTCAGTTTCCCTCCGGCCATATCTTTTATCAGTGTAAGGAAGTCATTCTCAAGGATCGTCAGTATGTTCATCGCCTCTGGGTCCCCGAACCTGGCGTTGATCTCAATGATCTTGGGGCCGTCCTTCGTAAGCATGAATTGGCCGTACATCGGGCCTTTATAAGGGCAGCCTTCCTCGTTCATCGCGTCCACGATCTTCCTTAGGATCTCCAGCGCCTGGTCCCTCGCCTCTCTTGGGATGAAAGGCAGGAGATGGTCCGCATCCGAATAGGACCCCATCCCGCCTGTGTTCGGGCCGACATCTCCCTCGTAGGCCCTCTTGTGATCCTGGACAAGCGGCATTGGCGATAGGTGCTTACCGTCGACAAAGACCATCTGGGTGAACTCCTCCCCTATGACCTTCTCTTCTATGATGAGGCCGTCCAAGCCGCTCGTTCCGTCAAGGATCTCCAGAACATAGGTCATTGTCTCCTCGTGGCTGTTCAGGTGTTCTCCCTGGACCTTCACGCCTTTCCCTCCGGTCAGACCGACGGGTTTGACAACGATCTCCTTTGTCAAGGTCTTCAGGTATTTCTCGGTGTCCTCCGCATTATCGAAAACGGCGTATTCGAGATTCCCTTCTATGTTGTATTTTGATACCAGTTCCCTCATGAAGGATTTAGATGTCTCTATCTGGGCCGCCTCCTTCGTCGGGGCGGCGCATTTCACGCCTATGTTCTCCAGCGCATCGACCAGGCCGATCTCCAAGGGAGCCTCCGGCCCTATGAATGCATAATGTATGTCATGCTCTATCGCAAACTCGCAGATGTCGTCGACATGCCTTTCGTTAACAAGTTTATAAGCCTTGGCCCTTCTTATTATGCCAGGATTTGCATTTTTCATTATGGAATAGATCTCGGCACCAGATCGGTACAGCGCCTCTACGGCCGCATGTTCCCTTCCTCCCCCGCCTACAGTTAAGATTCTCATGAACTCACACCTTCAGAGTTGCAACGCGGAGACTATTTCGTCCACGCCCTCCTCTGTTCTCGTACTGCACCTGTAAATGGTCTTCAGTCCCCCGGTGAGTCTCCCGTAGTCGCCGGCGATCACGTCCGGATCGACACCCACGGCATCCGCGATGTCCATCTTGTTCAGTATGGCAATATCCGAATGCAGGAATATGTCGTGGTGCTTTCTCACCATGTCGTCGCCTTCCGTTGTCGATATCACGACCACCCTGTAATCCGCTCCGAGCGGAAAATCGGCAGGGCATACCAGATTGCCGACGTTCTCTATGAAGATCACATCATACTTGTCCAAGTCCATCTTCTCGAGGCTTTTCCTCACGAGGTTGGCATCAAGGTGGCATTCGTGACCGGTGTTGCAGTTGATCGCTTCCAGTCCCGATTCGCGCATCCTTTTTTGGTCATCGTCTCCGGTGACATCCCCTGCTATCGCACATACACTGAGGCCTTTGCTTCTCATCCTTTCGGCCAACTTAATTATAAGGGAGGTCTTGCCGGATCCGATAGAGCCCATGAACTCTATCGTTCTGATACCGTTCTCTTTCAGTAAGCGGTAGTTGGAGTTCGCGATCCTGTTATTTTCCTTCAGAACGTCATACTCCATCCCCACTTGGACGATGTGCATACGGGCAGGATGCGTTCTACGATAAAAACACTATCCTTAATAGGACGAAGTATATTACCCAAAAGAGCAGATGACCTATTCGGTTTCTTTATCAAAATTATTGGAAAATATCGGGGCCACAGAAGGTTCCAAACTTTCCGTGGACTCTAATGGCAAGACATATATAGGGAGGCTTATGCCCCACCACAGCTTCAGCGGCGGCGACATCCTGATACTCAAGCTCAGCAGCGGGTACAACATCGGCATCAGGATATACGCGGATTCGGAGGTAAAAGTGCTGGAACCGCCGGCGCCTGTACCGAAGAAGGAAGCCCCCCTAGAAAAGAAGAAAGGACTTCCTAATATAGTTCTAATTGGCACGGGCGGAACCATCGCATCGAACGCCGACAATAGGACCGGGGCGGTCCGTCCTGCGCTGTCTGTGTCGGACCTCATCGAGGCGGTACCTGAGATCAGGGAAAGCGCGAACATATCCGCCAGGCCCTTCCTGTCGTTATTCTCGGAGAATATGAATGTGGAGCACTGGCAGGAGCTTGCGGAGGCGACCGCCGAAGAGATCAACAACGGCGCCGATGCGGTGATGATACTACACGGCACCGATACGATGGGTTACACCGCGGCCGCTTTATCGTTCATGCTTGGGGATGTCCCGAAACCTGTGGTCCTGGTGGGAGCGCAACGGTCCCCGGACAGACCGTCGTCCGATGCCCCCTCGAATCTCATCGCGGCGACAAGATTCTGCGCAAAGGGAGGCGCCGCCGGAGTATTTGTCGTCATGCACGATACCTTGGAAGACGACTCGTTCGCGGTGCATATCGGTACCAGAGTAAGAAAGATGCATACTTCGAGGCGCGATGCGTTCAAGAGCATAAACGCGGCGCCGATCGCATTCCTGGACGAAGAAGGGAAAATAAAGTTCACAAAGAAAAAAAGAGACCCCACGACCGAAAAGGCGGTAGCAAAGACGAAGATGGAAAGGTCCGTCATCCTCCTGCAGTTCTATCCCGGCATGGACCCGTCGCTTTTTGAAGGGATAATGATGAGAAGCAAAGGTACAGTGATAGTGGGAACGGGCCTGGGCCATGTGAGCGAGGAGATGATCCCGCTGATAAAGAAAGCCTGCGACAACGGATCGGTGGTGGTGGTCACATCCCAATGCCTGGGCGGCATGACGAGCCTCCACGTATACAATACGGGAAGGGACATGCTGTCAGCCGGGGCGATATCCGTCAAGGACATGCTTCCCGAAACAGCCTATGTGAAACTCATGTGGGCGCTGGCAAACTCAAAGGACGCGGAGGAAGCGAAAAAGCTGATGATGACCCCTCTGGCCGAAGAGATGGGCGACAGGAGGACGGCAGATGTCTGAAAGAGAGCTTACCTGCGGGATAGAGATACACCAGCAGCTTGACACGAAGAAGCTGTTCTGCGACTGCGACAGCGAACTGAAGGATGAGGGATACGGAGCGTACTACCGCAGACTGAGGCCGACCGCCAGCGAGCTGGGGGAGATGGACAGGGCAGCTCTGGTACAGTACGAGAAAGGCGAAGGGTTCAGATATCAGTGCTGCGAAGGCTGCACCTGCCTCGCTGAACTGGACGAAGAGCCCCCCCACGCGATGAACGAGGACGCCATGGATGTCGCTCTGACCTTCTCGATGATGCTGAACGCCAGACTGATAGATGAGATACACTTCATGCGGAAGATGGCCATAGACGGTTCTAACACAACAGGCTATCAGAGGACCGCAATGATATCGGTTGACGGCGAGATCGAGGTCAAAGGCAAGAAGATAGGAATAGGCACCGTCTGTCTCGAGGAGGACTCCGCAAGAAAGCTGGAGTCCACCGGGAGCGAGGTACTGTGGCGTCTTGACAGACTCGGGGTCCCGCTGATCGAGGTGGCGACCGCCCCGGACATGGAGACCCCGGAAGAGGTCATGGAGGTGGCGTTAAGGCTCGGTTCCATATTCAGAGCGACGAAAGGGGTCAAGAGAGGGATAGGCTCGATAAGAGAGGACCTGAACATATCGATCCCCGGCGGGACCAGGGTCGAGATCAAAGGCGCTCAGGAGCTCAGGCTGCTTCCGGATTATGTAAGAAATGAGATGGAAAGGCAGAAGATGCTCATTGAGGTAAAGAGGATATTGAACGAAAGGAGCGTAAAGCCGGCGGAGTACCTGCCCGTTGACGTGACTGAGATGTTCTCGAAAAGCGGATCAAAGGTCATCAAAGGGGCGCTTGACGACAAAGGCAAAGTGTTTGCCCTGAAGCTTCCGGGTTTCGCTGGGGTGTTGAACGGCAATGAAGGGAAACTGAGACTCGGGGCGGAGATGGCGCAGTACGCCAGAACAAGAGGCGTGAAAGGCATATTCCATTCCGACGAGCTCCCCAACTACGGGATAGAGAAGGAGTTCGTGGACTCTCTCAAAACCCATCTGGATATGTCGTCGGAGGACGCATTCGTGATGTGCGCCGCAAAGGAAAAGAAAGCCTTGGATGCGCTGAAAGTAGCACTCGGAAGGGCCAATCAGGCCATCATCGGCGTTCCGCAGGAGACGAGGGACCCGCTGCCTGACGGCACCACAAGGTATTCGAGACCGCTTCCCGGGGCGGCAAGGATGTACCCCGAGACGGACGTGCCCCCGATACCCTTGACCGCCGAGAGGCTGAAGAGGATCAAGGACAACCTGCCGGAGTTCCCGGAGGAGATAGAGAAGAGACTCATCTCCACATATGGGATAAACGCGCAGCAGGCGAACATAATGGTGAGGCGGAGCCGCGATGAGCTGTTCGTCAAGATCTCAGAGGAGACGGGAATGGCCGCCGCCGCGGCGACAGCCCTTACGAATACCTACACAGAACTGGAACATGAAGGTCTGGGTCCGGATTCGATAGCCGGCGCTCAAGTGGTGGAGTTGTTCGCTCTTCTGAGAACGAACGCATTCTCGAAAGAGGCGGTGCCGTCGCTGCT
>WRKC01000095.1 GCA_009778275.1 Methanomassiliicoccaceae archaeon | reverse complement strand
AAGTAGACGATGAAGAGATCAAGGCGATGGACAAGAACATGTTCATAATACCCTTTGTCGGTCTCATCATCGGAATAGTCGCATCTATAATCGGACTGGTTTTCGATGGGTTAAGGGCCGGAGCGATGGTCTCGATCGCGGTGTTGGCATCGGTATACATTATGTCTAAGTTCCTTCACTTCGACGGGCTTGCTGATTTCGGCGATGGGATGATCGCCGGCGGGGACAGGGAAGGCCGCATCAGGGCTCTTAAGGACACAAGGATAGGCGCCGGCGGATTAGGTGTTGTGTTGGTGGTCGTGTTGGCGACGATCGCCGCATATAACGGGATCTGGACGGCATTCATGCTGGCGGCAGTTGTGGTCATTGCGGAGGTATTCGTCAAGAACGCAATGGTGGCCGCAGCGGCATTCGGAGAACCCGGGAACGGTATGGCATCTGAACAAGTGAGGAACACAAATACCTCGACGCTGCTTCTTTCGACCATCTTATCCGCAGGGCTGGCTTTCGCAGGATATCTGATAATGGGGCTCATTGTATCAATCGTCAATACAAACGGGATGTGGTCAACTGTGCCCTTGGTATCAGCAGTGATCCTCATCGCGGGTGCCGCCGTATCTTCTATATTTGTAGGATGGCTCATTGCCTACCTGTCGAATAAGAAGTTCGGTTTCGTGAACGGAGATGTTCTGGGCGCGACCAATGAGATATCGAGAGTGCTGATTCTATTCGTTGCATTACTGATAGTTCAGTTCTACACTATTCCGGAATGGCCGGGATGGATAATGGGATTCTTCTGAGGGCACATGCAGGCGCTGGTCAATGCCGGTGGGAAGGGCACCAGGATGGGCGCGTGCGGGATAGAGAAACCAATGCAGGTGATCGGCGGGAAGCCGGTCATCGGAAGGGTGGTGGACGCGCTCCGGGGCTCCGACAGGATAGACGAGATACTGGTCTCGGTGAGCGATAACACCCTGAAGACGGAAAAATACCTGAAGGAGACAGGCGTGGAGACGATAATGACATCCGGCGAGGATTTCGTTGAGGACCTTCACGATTCCTTCAAGGTCCTCAAAGGGAGATACGTCCTCACCTGCCCGTCAGACCTCCCCTTCTTCTCGACCAAGGAATTGGACAAGTTCATTTCAGCGTTCGACCCGAAGAGGATGGAATCACTCATCGCTCTCGTCGACAAAAAGGCTTATGAGAAACTCAACGTCAAACCTTCTTACACCCGAGACTACTACGGATCTGACTGGGTGGTCTCAGGCGTCTCCATCATGGACAGGGAGAAGATCCTCAGGGGAGTATATCTTCAGGAATTCTTCTACGAGACAGACTGCATGGGATTTGCCATCAATGTGAATACGCAGGAGGAACTTGACCAAGCGCGTAAAATAATAGAATAGGCAAACGCGTGCACCGTTTCGTAAGACAGATGTCAATCGAAGTTCATCAGCTTACGGTAGATCTCGTGCACCTTGTCCAGCAGGCCCATGCAGGTGACCTCTCCCGCACTTTGTATTATTGCGGCGACGGAAGACCCTCCGCAGCCGACCCCCTCCTTGATATATCCCCATTCATAGGCCTGGAGCCCTTCGTAGGGGCTTGAGGAATAGTCCATGTTCACGTAAACGATGGGGATGTCCGGCGAAATGGAGTCCATTATCTTCGCCATACTGGAATTCGGGTCCTCCATCAGCCACCTGGTGGTGCCTTGGAATATGTTCCCGACGATGCTCGGGTCCAATTTGACCGCCGCGGCTATTACCGCCGCCATCTGGGTCCCGCCTCCGACGATAACCGGGACCTTCTTTGCGGCACCAATAATAATGCCGACGTTAGCAGGCATCATAGGGTCGCCTACACATTCGATCGCTCTAAGAGGGTCGTCCGACAGGTCCCCGATCCCGATGCCGGCGGCTTTCAGACCTTCCGTCACCGTTCTCATTTTGAGTTCTCGCGGGTTGTTCGGCGAACTGCTGCTCACAAGGTTCTCTTTGACCACCCCCATCGCGAGAAGGACGGCAAGCGCGGTCGTCGTCCCGCCTGCGCAGCTCTCGCTCACAACGACGAAATCCGATCCGTGGGAGAGCATCTTTCCGAGGATGACTCCGTTGTCGAATACCTTCCTGACATTGGATACCGATCTACCCGATGTAACATAATTCCCGCACTCTCCTTCCATCTCTATGCAGGGGAGGTTGGGCCGGACCCTGCAGCCTCCGTTGACAATGAAGAAAGGCATCCTGGAGATCTCCAGCGCCGCCTTGGTAAGGGTGGCGGGAGTCGGTATCCCGCCGGGGTTGATCGGTATGCCCTTCATGCAGACCGTCTTTCCGAGGACCAGAAGTTCCGCATCCGCCGCCGGAGTGAACATGGTCAGTTCCGGCGTGTCCCCGGCGTCGGATATCCCCGGGATGGTGGAGGTCAGCGTATTTGCGACAGTACAGGTAAAGACCCCTCTTTTCCCCCAGATCCTGGAGAGTATGTTCTTCGCGATCTTCTCATTGCCGTATATGCTAAGCGAGGGCGGCAGTTCCATATCAGACATAGATTCACCTTATCTCATCAGCCGGGGAATGACCTGGTCGAGAGGTATCAGCTCTCCCTTTGACATATCCGTCTCTATGTTTGTCCAGAATGGCACCTTCATAATTATGTGTTCGCCTGTGACGCAGGACGTTCCGTGGTCGACGAAATAGACGATGCGTTCCGTGTCGCTGAAATATCTTTCCATGAGGCGGTCCGTCCTTTCCAGTATCTCGATCTTTTTGTACGGGTCCTTCTGGTGGCTGTACTCATCTACCTCATCGATGTGCAGGAAGACGTTCCCGTGCTTCAAAGCCTCTTTCGCCTCGGGGAACCTGTCCTCCACGTTATTGATGAGGCGTATGTCATGACCCAATGATGCCGCTACTCCCAGCGCCGTCGGGCTGTCCGATATGGCGGTCATCTTCCCGATGCACCCGTACGGGGGATACTGCATGGTGTATCTGCCGCATCCCCATGGGTAATCTGTTATTCCCTTCATCTCCTCGGCAACTTTCATCACAAATCTGCCGAGGTCTCCCGGTACCTCCTTGAACGGAGCATCGACCGGCGGTGCCGGAAGATCCGGAATATCATCGCATTCCATGGTGATGACAGCTCTGCCGTTAAGGAAGAATTCGATCTGCGGGTCGTATTCCCGCAGCATGTGAAAATTTCTCATCATCGCCGCCATGAGATTGTCGCAGAAAAGATGGGCGTGATAGGACCAATGTATCATTCCATCCTTTATCTCAGCCGGGCTCATCCTGTATGCCGTCCTGTCGCCGGATATGTCCATGCCGAGCCCCATCGCCTCCAACACCGCCCTCGGCAATTCGGGAGGGTGGCCGGTAAAGAATTCATTCAGGAAGAGCTGCGTGTATCCTCTTCCCGTGGTAAAGGACCTTCGAGGGGCTTTCTCATACATGAAGGGCATCTTCGCCACTTCGTATGGCTTTTTCCCTCCGAGGAGGGGGTGAGGATCATCTTCCATTCCGTCAAGAAGAACGAATAATGTGTTCATTGTATCCTCTTCAGTGCTATCGCCGCCTGTCCGACGGAAATTCCCCCGTCTCCGTTGGGAATGTTCTTGTGGAATATTAATTCGTGTCCCGAGTCCTTTGCCAGCTCTGAGAATATTTTGCAGACCTGGGAGTTGTATGAGACCCCGCCCGTGATGCCGATAGCGTCGATCCCCTCGGAATCGGCGGTCTCGATCGCGCTTTCGGTGAGACATCTCATCACATTGTAAACGATGGAATATGCGGCATCAGCAGGAGCGTGATCCCTGATCCGGGAGAAAAGGCCGACGGTCCTCACTTCCCCGCCAGATATCTCCGTCTCAAAACCCGGCACCAGTTTTCCGGACGCAAGAAGCGGTTCCAGCTTCATTGCGGGTTCCCCGTCGTATGTCCGGACCGAACAGATCCCCAGCGAGTACGAGATCGCATCCATCAGCCTGCCCATCGATGAGCACCTGACGCTTCTATACATCATCTTCGTCAGAACAGAGGCCTCGCTTTCGCTGAAAGAGGAATTCTCTTCGCCGTTCATGACATCGATCGCAAACCTCAGCCTCCTCAGGTCGTACAACGCCTTCTCGGACCCCAAAAGGGGTATGCCTTCCAGCTTTGTTACTCTGGAGAACGAAGATAGGTCCGATGAGAGGACCTCCCCTCCCCAGGCGGTGCCGTCGGTCCCGTAACCGCTGCCGTCAAGGGTCAGCGCGACAACGCTGTCCGTTCTGTTATCGGCCATAAGCGATGCGGCGTGCGCCCAATGGTGCTGCACCTCCATAATTTCCGAATCGAACTCCTCTGAGAGTCTTTTCGCGACCCCTCTGTTGATATATCCAGGATGGAGGTCCATGGCTATGATCTCCGGACGGCATCCCAGCAGCCCGATATGTGTACGAACGGCCTCTTCCAGATAATCCGCCACTCCTACGCCTTCCCCGTCGCCGATGTGCTGTGTGGGGTGTATCCTCCCGTCGGCGGCTATGGATCCGGTAAGGTTCTCCTGCGCTCCCACTGCGACCGCGGACCCCTTCAATGCGATCGGGATGTAAGACGGGATATGCCCTCTGGATCTCCTTATGAAGAATGTGTTCTCCCCGAACATCCTGAGCACGCTGTCGTCTGCCCGGTTCAGTATCCGCTGGTCGTGGATAAGGTACATGTCGGCGCCGAGCTCCATTATCTCCCGGTCATCAAGTATCATGGGTTCGCCCGGCGCATTCGCCGATGTCATTATCAGGGCGTCATCGTCCAAACAGCTGAAAAGAAGGTGCTGAGCTCCTGTATACGGCAGGAAGATGCCGATGTTGTCAAGTCCCGGAGAGACCAGTTCGGCGGTATCAGAATACCTTTTCCGGATCAGCACGATCGGCCGGTGGGGCGATGTCAGATTTTCCATCTCCTTTTCCGTCGGGATGCCGTACCTGCGGACGGCATCCTCATCCCTCACCATCACCGCGAAAGGTTTCTGTCCTCTCCCGTACCAGTCCCTGAGCTTGGGGACATTGTTCAAAGCGCAGCATATGTGCATGCCCCCCCAGCTCTTCATTATGCCTATCCTGCCTTCCGACAGTAAGCGGGCGAACCCCTCTATCGGATCGCCCGGGATCTCCGCGCCACTCTTATCGGTCAGTTTGTAGGCGGGCCCGCATTTCGGGCAGCATACTGTCTGATGGTGGAACCTTCTGTCCTCCGGGCTGTCATACTCTTTACCGCAGTCGGGGCATGGGCCAAAATCTTTCATTGCCGTCGATGGACGGTCGTACGGGAGACCGCCGAGAAGAGTGAATCGCGGTCCGCAGTTGGTGCAGGATGTGAAGGGATAATCCGATCTCCTTCCTCTTTTCATATCTTCAAGACAGTCTCCGCATATTGCCGTGTCCGTCGGGATGGAGACTCCCGATGAACCCTTTCGGGATGGGGATATCAAAAAGCTTCCCGTGCGTGGAGCGGGCAGTTCGATCTTTTCTATCTCATCCAAATGTGCCAGCGGAGGAAGGTCGGATAAGAACGAACCGAGGAATCTTTCCCCGTCCTCTATATCGACCGTTACATCCGATCCGTCGTTCCACACTATTCCGGAAAGCCCGAGCTTCGTAGCTGTCCTATAGACGGCGGGCCGAAATCCCACCCCTTGGACAACCCCTTTGAATACTATTCTCATGGTATTATCATAGCGCGCCGCACCCTTTGGCGGCCTCGATGCAATCGCAGTCGCTCTTTCCTATCTTAGGGAGGCCGAGCTCAAGAAGCCTCAGCACCTTCGCGAGACACTCGTTCATGGTCTTGACGACAATATCTATGCTCACATCCTCATCATGCCACACGTCGTAATCGGTCACTGTGGCAAGGCTGCAGTAGCAAATGCCGAGCTCCCTTGCAAGCTGGCACTCCGGCACAGCGGTCATTCCGATTATATCGCCGAACTGCCTGAACATATTGCTCTCGGCCCTGGTGGAGAACCTGGGCCCCTCGATGCACACGTACGTTCCGCCGAGGTGGCGTCTGATACCCATATCTTTTGCGGTATCCATGAATATCCCGTTCAGGTAGTCGCAGAACGGGTCCGGCATCGAGATGTGTACGGTTCTTTTGTCAAAGAAGGTATATTCTCTTTTCTTCGTGAAATCTATGAACTGATTAGGAATGACAAGGTCTCCGGGAGCATACTCGATCTTGAGGGAGCCCACTGCGCATGCGGATATCACGTATTCGCATCCTAGCTCTTTCAGCGCCCACATGTTGGCCCTGTAGGGGACGCTTGACGGAGGGTGCTGGTGGGACCTTCCGTGTCTGAACAGGAACGCCACCTCGACGCCCGCGATCCTGCCGATCATTATCTCGTCGGAAGGTTTGCCGTACGGAGTGTCCGGAAAAACGGTCTTTATTGTCTCAAAGGAGTCTGGGTTATATATTCCCGTACCGCCGATGATAGCTATTCTTGGCATGTTTGGGAATTCTTGTAAGGGTATAAAAAGGGGGTCCTCTTTTGAATTGAGCGGAACCCATTAAGACAGACCCAAATACTCCTTCTTACAATCGAATGGTTCTCAGTGGAAAGGCACTTTTTTGTTGAGAACCCTAACGCAATCACGCCGAACCATGAACTATCCTCCCAGTTGCCATTGCTTCGTAGGCGAGCGAGTATTCATCGGCGAGTTCTTCTTTGAACTCTTCCAGAGTGAAGACGATAATGTCTATCGGAACACGGGAGTCTTTCAATGCGACTCTTGTTTTGGCGCTGCGGATGAGCCTGCTCTCCTCTGATTCCTTTACAAGTATCAGGTCGAGGTCGCTGTCGTCCCCGGCTGTCCCTTTGGCCACCGAGCCGAATACAATTATGAGTATCGGCTCGATCTTCGTTCTCGCCAACTCAATGACCCTCTCCGCCTCGTTGTAGTCAAACATGTCCTTATTTGTCTATAATCAAAGATTTATAAAACTTGACGCCTAACACAAGAATGCGGTTTCATATGAAAAAAGAATGCAGGTACGCAGTTCTGACACGGGGTTGCCATATCTCAAGACAATGCAGATAAAACATCACGAAACCGACTGGAACAGAAACAGATAGAGCAAAAACGGTGCAACATGGCAGAAGAAAAAGAGATCGAGACCCTTTCGAAAAAGGAAATGTACGCCCTGCTGCTGAAAGACTATGAAGAGTGCAGGGACGAAGGCAGGGAATTCTATCTGAAGGAACTCTTGGAAGAGCTGAGAAAGGACCTGGAGTCAGAAGACCCGCGGTAACTTTCACTTGAGCAGATGCTTGATCATTTCGTACGGGGTGTCGTTAAGCGCCTTTACGATCTCCTCATCGGTAAGTCCGGCGCCCCTCGCGACGATCGTCGCCGTCTTCTCATCCATGAGGTTGCCGATGGTGTGTGCATCTGAGTTTACCACCATCTTCGCGCCCGCCTTTCTGGCCATGCCCGCCACGTGCCCGTTGGTGATGTTGTGGAACGCGCGTCCGGTTATCTCAAGCGCGACATCGTTCCTTGCGGCGAACTCCGCCTCTTCTAAGGTTATCAGGCCGGGGTGGGCCAGTATATCGACGTTGGGACTCATCGCGGATCTCAGGTTCGTGCCATGGGGCACCGGCTCGGACACCGTCTCCCCGTGCACAACCACGATTTCGGCGCCGAGGGCCTTTGCCCTCTTCGCCATCGCGTCTATCTTCGAGGGCGGAACGTATGTCAGCTCCACTCCCGGTATCACCGTTATGTAATCGCTGCTGAGCTCGGCGGCCTTCACAAGACTGGGGACGACGAGATCTATGTTCGTGATGTCCACATGGTCCGTTATCGCAAGGGCGGTGTGCCCCAACTCCTTCGCGCGGTACACAAGCTCCGACGGCGTCAGGTCGCCGTCGCTGAATATGGTATGGGTGTGAAGGTCTATCCTCATTTTTTCCTCTCCGCAAGCTTTTCGTAAACCTTTTCCATCGGAAGCCCCGACTTCTTTACCGCCACCATCACGTGGTATATCAGGTCCGCGAGTTCCCAGGCTGCCGCATCCTCATCCTTGTCCTTGAGGGCGAGAACGAATTCCCCGGCCTCTTCCACGACCTTCTTGTACATCTTGTTCTCGTCTGAATACAGGACGCAGGTGTAACTCCCTTCGCGGGGGTTGTCAAGGCGGTCTTTCAGTATCCTTCCCAACTCGGGGATGATATCCATCGTTTCGTCGAGGGACCCGTACAATGTCTCATAGAAGCATGACGGGGAACCGGTGTGACAGGCGGGGCCGGTCTGCCTTACCCTTACCAGCAGAGTGTCGGCGTCGCAGTCGGTCTGTATCGAGACGATCTCCTGGACGTGTCCGGATTCCTCTCCTTTCTTCCACAATTTCTGCCTGCTCCTTGACCAGAAGTGGGTATAGCCGGTGCTTTTCATGAGTTCGAAAGCCTCTTCGTTCACCCATGCCACCATCAGGATCTCGTTCGTGACATTGTCCTGGATGACCGCCGGCATAAGCCCTTTCTCGTCGAATCTCAGGTCGGTCATTTTACTTGAACCCCTCTGTCCCTCAGGTAGTCCTTGACCTCTTTGACGGTTACCTGTCTGTAGTGGAATACAGATGCGGCCAGTGCAGAGGAGACGTTCGTCTGCGAAAATACCTCGTAGAAGTCCTCCAGTTTGCCGCACCCTCCGGATGCCGTCACCGGTATCGTTACCGCATCCGCGACGGCTCTGGTCATGGGGATGTCGTATCCGTTCTTCACTCCGTCCGCATCCACCGAGGTCAGGAGTATCTCTCCGGCACCGAGGTCCTCCATCTTCTTCGCCCATTCGACCGCATCAAGACCTGTCGATCTTGTGCCTCCGTGAGTGACGACCTCCCAACGGCCGCCCGTCGTTTTTGCATCGATCGCGACTATCACGCACTGTTTTCCGAACCTTTCGGCCGCCTCGGTTATCATTTCCGGGTTCTTCACGGCGGCTGTGTTCACCGACACCTTATCTGCACCGGCGTTGAGCACCTCATACATTTCGTCCGCGCTTCTCATCCCGCCCCCGACCGCCAGGGGGACGGACACCTTTTTGGCGACCTCTGAAACAAGTTTCAGTCTGGTCTGCCTGTTCTCCAGGGTGGCCGAGATGTCGAGGAGCGTTATCTCATCCGCTCCCTGTGCGCAGTATTCCTCCGCCATGAGCGGAGGGGAGCCTATATCTTCTATATCAACGAAATTGATGCCTTTGACGACCTTCCCGTCCTTTGTGTCAAGGCAGGGTATGATCTTTTTTGTTACCATTCAGTTCACCTTCGGTCTGTCTTTTGTGCTGAGTTCCGCGTTCCTCGGTACGGTGGCGTTCTTCAGCGCCGTGCCTAATGCTTTGAATGTCGCTTCGACTATGTGGTGGTCGTCGAAGCCCCTTATCTGTACAACGTGCAGCGTGATCCCTGAGGACATTGCGAAGCTCCGCATGAAGTGGTGGTACAGCTGGTCGGGGCAGTCGATGTCGGCGAACGGCCTGTCTATGATGTCCACTGAGACCATCACGAGGGCATCATCCATCGGGACCACGACGGTGGACATCCTTTCCACCGGCCTGTCGTCAAGAGCTTTCTTGAAAGCGGTCCCCAGCGTTATCGCCGCATCCTCGACGAGGTGGTGGTCGTCATCGCCGGAGGCTTTCATGCTGACGTCGAAAGAACCGTATCTAGCAAAGGTCTCCACCATGTGCTTAAGGAACTGTACGTCGCATTTGACATCATATTTGCCGCTCCCGTCAATGTTCAGTTTTACTGAGACGTCCGTTTCCCGCGTTTTGCGTTCCAACTCAACTGTCCTTTCTGCCATATATTGCCAGAAAGACGCGGTTCTATAATAAATATGCTAAAGCGGAGCCGTCAGCGGGTATGCGGACGCATGACATAGACTATGGCACCTATCAAGAATTCCGTTGTTTGCCGAATATTTTCGGTCGCATTTGATAGGGAAAAGGGATTCACAAATTATATTGGAATCATTAATTGGTTTTTCTTTCCTCGTCGATGTCTTTCCACCCATATCTTTCAAGCGAATGTATGAAGGATATTGCGAACAAAGGGTAGTGCTCAACGCCGCTGTCATCGACGTGGATGTTTGTGTTCTCAAAGATCATACCTCTCTTCACGCCGTACGTCGGAGACATGACGCTGTATATTGCTTTGGCCCTTTTGTTGTTGCCGGATTTGACCTCAATCACCGCCGTGTCCCTGTCCATAGGTATGATGAAATCGGTCTCAAGTTTCTTTGTCGCGAAATAGAACGGAGCGATGCCTGTCTTCACCAACGCTTCGCACACGGCGTTCTCTGCCACACCGCCTTTATTGGCGTAGGTGTCCGCATTCAGTATCGACCATGCCGCTTGGGGGGCCATCATACCCATCAGCAGCCCCGTGTCATGGAAAAACAGTTTGAACGATGAATAATCCGCGTTCCATTCAAAGGGGATCTGGGGGTCTCGAAGATTGAAGCACTGATTCACGAGGTAAGAGTCCACTAACCATCTTACGGGCGAACCGTAGGTCTTTCCGTTGGCGTTCGAAGTGCCGTCTACCTGAGCATATATGAATTTCTTATTGTCCTTTGCAAGTTGGTTGGGAATCGACCTGAAACACTCGGCCGCCTTGGATTTGTCTTCTTTCTCCGCATATTTACCAATGTCTTCGAGATACATCCTGTTGATCCTTTCCTGCTTCATCCTGGCTTCATAAAAACTGCGGTCCTTTGAGAACCCTTCCACCACTTCAGGCATCCCGCCGACGACCAGATACTCGCGGAACCTGTCATCGAATGTTTTCAGGATGAAATCATCAATGGGCTCTGTCTCCTTGATGCACTTCGTTACATATTCGATGTGTGTCCCTTCCATCCCGGTGGCCCATAGGTATTCCTCAAAATCCAGGGAATACATTGTCATTATGTCGACGTATCCTACAGGATATGAGGTATCCCTTTTGTATTTCGTGCCAAGACTGGAGCCCGAAGCGATGACGTGGTATCTTCCATCGTCAGTGAAGGGTTTCAAAGAGGTGAAGGCACGGGGGCAGAGCTGCACCTCATCGAAGAATATCAGTGTATCTTCTGGCACTATTCTCACTTTTGGATACGTCATCCTCAGTTTTTCAATGAGGAAATCAGTCGATATATCCCCCTCGAACAGTTCTCTTGCTTGGGGGGTCGTCTCGAAATTGACATGGAGAAAATGCTTGTAATTCTTTGAGAATCTGGTGACGGAGTATGTCTTCCCCACCTGCCTTGCGCCAAAGATCAGCAGACATTTTCTATTCGGAGACTTCTTCCATTCAATGAGCTCTTCCTCTATTTTTCGCTTCATACCGATTCTCCATACACCCAGAGTAGTTATGTTTTTTTGATATTAATATTTTCGGCACGAACTTTAGGGTTAAAAATAATATTTTCGGCACGAACTTTAGGGTTAAAAATAATATTTTCGGCACGAACTTGTAAGTGTCTCATTCGGCGAACCACGGCCTGTCCCATTCCCACGGCCTTATCTTTTCAGTGTATAACGCAAGCCCGATGACGGCACCCGCCGCCCCCAGTGCGCTAAGCGTCCCGCAGTCGGATTCGGAGGTGACCCCCCCGGACGATATCACTCTGTGGGGACATCCCGATATGAACTTTCCGGCCTGATCCGCATCGATCCCTTTCATCTGCCCTTCCACGCTCACGTTCGTGTTGAGTACGCCGCCGAGAGGCAGGTCTTTGATGATATCGAACATTTTCTCTACGGTGACATCGGAAGAGCCCTGCCAACCGTTCACCGCGAGCGAACCGTTCTTGGTATCCATTCCGACCATTATCCTTCCAGGGTGTTCATCCGAGATCATGGAAAGCCAGTCCGGTTCTTTGATCGCCTTTGTGCCCACGATCACTTTATCTGCGCCGTATGAGACGAGATCGTCCACCAGGTTCTCCGACCTGATCCCGCCCCCTATCTCCACGGGCACGCCGCATTCTTTGATTATCCTTTTGAAAATGTCGATGTTGTTCCCCTTTCCGAATGCCCCGTCCAGATCCACGAGATGGAGGTACGGGGCCCCCTTCTCGACCCAGGACATCGCGGCGCTGAAGGGATCGGGAAGCGTTATCTTACGGCTGCCTATCTCCCCGCCGACAAGCTGGACCACCTGGTGATCGAGCACGTCCACGGCGGGTATGACGATCATGCTTCCTCCAAGATGCATTTGATCGCATTCAGGAGATCATTGTTCATTTCTTCGGTGCCGACCGTGAAACGGACGCAGTTCTCCATCCTTCTCTTGCTTCCGAAATCTCTTATCAAAATGCCCTTTCTCTTCAGAGCGTCCGTCAGGGCCGAGTGGTCGATGGGGGACCTTGCCAAGATGAAGTTGGAATCGGATGCGAACGGGAGGAAACCCAGCTTCGAAAGGCCCGACTCCAGTTTAGGTCTTTCCGTAAGGACCATCTCCCTGCTCCGTTCTATGAAATCCTGATCCTTCACCGCTGCGATAGCGGCCCCCTCGCTCAGACTGTTCAGGGAATAGGGGATCTTCACGGAATTCATCATGTCCGCGATATCCTTGTTCGCCACAGCATAGCCTACTCTTAACGCGGCCATGGCGTAGGCCTTGGAGAACGTCCTGAGCACGATGATGTTATCGAACTCGTTGACCCTGGGTATCATCGACCTGTTCGAGTACTCCCCGTACGCTTCGTCGACGATCACGATGCCTTTGAACCCGGCCAGCACCTCTTCGATATCCTTCTGTCTGAAAGAATTCCCCGTCGGATTGTTGGGGGAGGCGATGATCACTATCTTCGCTTCGGAAGATATGATATCGCCGACGTCCAGCTGGAAATCCTCCGTCAGTTCGGAGAACATGACGCTGCCTCCGTTCATCTGCGCGAAATAGTCGTACAAAGTGTACGATGGGTACGGGACGAGGCAGTTGTCGCCCCATTCGGTGAATGTTTTGAAAGAGATGTCAAGCACCTCATCCGAACCGCTCCCAACGACGAAATTATCCATCTCAAGGCCGTAAAGGGACGCGAGAGCGTACCTCAGGTTGTCCGAATACGTGACGGGATAGTCGTTCAGGTCTATCTTCTGTTCTTTCAGATATCTCATCGCCGCCGGATTGGAGCCGAGGACATTGGTGTTGGTGTCGAGCCTGACCATATCCTTGACTGCGCCGGGGCTGTAGTATTTCTTGAATCCTCTGGTAGTGCTTCTCATGATGTCCCTTGAGGCCATCACTCCACCAGCCTGTCTATCGAAAGCGTGAGTATGCCCTTTGCGCCGAGCCTCTTGAGATCGTTCACCGCTTTGTAGACATCCTTGGAAAGGATCACGACATGTACCGCCACCATCTCATCGTTCCCGGCTATGTTGAGGACGGTCGGCCCGCCTATGCCGGGAAGTATATCCTCAACAAGTTCCAATTTGTTCACCGGAACGTCCGCCATCAGATATTTGCGGTCCTCCGCCGCCATGACGCTCTTTATGGAAGCGACCACGTCGCCGATCTCCGAGCCCTTCTTCTTCAGCGCCGCATCCGATGAGTATACTGCGGCCTGGGAATCCATGACCTTGGATACTTCCGCGAGGCGGTTCGTCTTGAGGGTGGAACCGGTCGCGACGAGGTCCACAATGAGGTCGGATATGCCCAGATAGGGCATGATCTCCGCCGCGCCGGATATTTCTATCACCGTTACTTTCTTTCCCTTTGATTTGAAGAATTCCTTTGTCAGGTTCGGGAACGTTGTCGCCACCTTTACCCCGTTCGGAACGTCGTTCATGCTTTTGATCCCGGAAGATTCCGGGGCGGCGACGGAAAGGCGGCAGTATCCGAATTCCAGGTCCGTGAGTTTTTTTATTTTGTATCCTGACTCCGCGGCGAGGTCCTCTCCGGTTATGCCGATGTCGATGGCCCCGGTTGCGATGAACGCCGGAATATCTTGAGCGCGGACGAACATTATCTCCACATCCTGATCCTTCGCCGTGACGCAAAGTTTCCTTCCCCAGTCCTCTCCCAGATCTATTCCCGATTTCAGCAGGAGTTCAATGGCCCGTTCGTTGAGCCTTCCTTTGTTGGGGACAGCCATTTTTATCGACATAAGCAGACCTCTATGTTGCAAATATAAAAAGGTAGTAGATAAGGTTTCACGTTTTCGATCTTCTTCCGACGGAGAACATACGGTATGAAACTTCACTGTAACAGGTCTTGGGCCATGGATAAATGAGAGCTCAGCAAATGACCGCCGAAAAAGAGAATAATTGCCGAGCGCAGATGCGCAGGACCGTTCGCCGGTTCTCAAAAAGCGCAGACGCGATTACTCACTTCAATTGTGATCTCAACAATTCCGTATATGATGTCCGATATGAGGTCTCCTCGAACTGCTTTTTACCTCACCGGAACCTTTCTTTTCCGACAGAAAGGGATCCAACTCCTCCGCCGTGTACTTTCCGTCGAATCCTTTCAGTCTCTCCGAAAGGTCCGGTGTCCGAACCTATGCAGGCACGGGTTCCAATCGGACCTTCAGAGGAGTCCTTTTGCCTTGAATAACTCCGCATTGAGAACGGACCCGCCCGCTCCGCCCCTCAGGGTGTTGTGCGAAAGCGCGAACATTTTGTAGTATCCGTTGCCTTCCCTGAGCCTTCCGACGACGGATGCCATCCCCTTCGCCCTTTCCGGGCTTCCGGCGAGAGCGTCGTATACCTGCTGGGGCCTGTCCTTCTCCGTCCTGACTATTATCGGTGCTTCGGGCGCCGAAGGCAGTCTGAGCGACTGTGGCTCCCCCCGGAATTCCGAGAGGACGGAAGCTATCTCCTTCAGCGAAGGAGAGGAATCCAATTTCAGGACCAAAGACTCCAGATGGCCGTCGACAACAGGTACTCTGGCACAGTTGGCCATCACCTTGAATCCGGCGGGTCGGAAGCCGTCCTTTGAATAGCCGCCGAGGATCTTTGCAAGCTCCTTCTCCATCTTCTCCTCTTCTTTGTCGATGAACGGGACCACGTTCCCCACCGCATCAAGCGACGGGACGCCAGGATACCCTGCGCCGGAAAGGGCCTGGTAGGTAGAGACGAACACTTCCTTAAGCCCGAACTTCCTGTCGATGGCGAAGAGCGGCATGGCTATTCCGGTCGAAGAGCAGTTGGCGTTGGTCACGATGTAGCCTCCGTTCCCGTAGGTGTCCTGCATTTCGACCGAAGCGGCATGGTCCGGGTTGATCTCCGGTATCATTATCGGGACATGTTCGTCCATGCGGTGGGAGCCGGCGTTGGTGAAGACCGCCACTCCTTTCTTCGCAAGCTCGGATTCGGTGGGCCCGGCGAGTTCTGACGGTATCCCGGAGAATGCGATCCTCGCGTTCTTCGAGATGCGGCCGATGTCCATGGTCCTGATCTTCGCGTCCATCGTTTCCTCGGAGAACTCGTGATCCCTTACCTTCACTATATCCCCGAACCTCTTCCCCTCCGATCTTTCGGACGCATAGAACCCTTCCACTTCGAAATAAGGGTGCCCCTCAAGCATCTGTACGAACCTCTGGCCGATGGGGCCGGTTGCTCCGAGAACGGCGACGCTTATCCTGCTCATTTGATACCTCTTCTTTGGATATGGGTCATCAGCTATTTGTGTTTATTATGTTTTTGGAAGGATCAGTTCTTTTTTGTGCGGGAAGCATTTGCAAAAAAATGAGGTCGTGGAAGCCTGCACAAAGAGGAAGGCACACAACGATCATAAACAAACGGACATGTCTCAGATCCGTACTTCTCGTTACGGTGTGTCGGAAACGATGATGCATGTTTTTAATCTCTGATGCCGATTACGGAGCATGGACCTTGTGAAAGAAGGATTCGGCAAATACCCTTCGCAGGAGAAGGTCGCAAGACTTCTCCTCAAACAGGGGATAAGGGTCGAGAAAGGGATAGCATTCTGCAACAGCATCGAGCAGTCCGATGCCGCGATCGCAAGGGCCGCGGGTGTCGACAGGAGAGTGGTGAGGTCCACTCTCGACAGGATATCGTCGGTCCCCGAATTAGATAGGGTATTCTCCAAACTGCAGTCGATGTCTTTGCTTGCAAATGTCGCATCAGAGATCGGATGCACCGCGCTGGAGATCATCCCGACTGATGCCACGATCCCCGGGATAGTGGCAGGGATAACCGATGTGATATACAGGGCCGGCCTTTCAGTGAGGCAGGCGGTGGTGGATGATCCGGGGGTGAGGATGGATTCTCATCTGATCATAGTGGTGGACGGGGTCGTTCCGCCTGAGTTGTTGCCCGCAATAAAACAAAGCAGGGGCGTGCACAGTGTGATACTGCGCTGACGAGAGTGAAGAACGCAAAGTTAAACCTTTATTCTTTGTTATTAAGACAGAGTGCGTGAAAAAGTATCTTTTTTCGGTTAGTATTATATATCTCCATTTACTTCCTTATCCGTACACGAGGTGCTCCAAGCACATTGTGGACAGGCCTTTCGCAACCTGCGAAGAACGTACCCGTACAACGATGCGGACGATACGGGCGGGACGGGA
>WRKC01000094.1 GCA_009778275.1 Methanomassiliicoccaceae archaeon | reverse complement strand
GATGCCCGGAACTCCTTAAGCTGATCTCCCGTGCATGCGGCCGCCATGGCGCAATGGGCATCCGGCTCCGGCAGGATGACGGTCTTCACGGGGCTGAGTATCTTTGCCGTCTCACCCATGAAGGACACGCCGCAGAACACGATCACATCCGCCGCCGTCCTCGCGGCCTCGACGGAAAGTCCGAGAGAGTCTCCGACAAAGTCGGCCAGGTCCTGCACCTCCGGCGAAGTGTAATTGTGGGCGAGTATGACGGCGTTCTTCTCTTTCTTTAATTGTTTTATCCTCTCTGCGACAGAGACCATGCACAGACGTAATCCGCACATCCTTTAAATCATGTGCGCATTATGACAAATGCTGATGACCGAAGACAGAGAAGAACTTGCGGCAAAGAAATTCAATTGTTCCACGAAGGAGAGGGCGCTGTTCGAGGCAGGCATCAAGATGGGCACAATCTACCATCAATTCGTGGGCGTCCCTTTGGACCAGGACAGCGTTGATGTATTGGAGGACGCAATAGAGAAAGGCGTATTGGTCCAGCCATACGTGGAAAGCGTCACGGTAAGGATAGACAGGAGCATATTCGGGCCCAAAAAGGACGAATATTCCTATCATTCCCTGTCGGGAGAGATGCTGGATGTGATCCTTGTGATAAAGATAGATGAGGTCAGGGTAAAAGCGGAGATGAGGTACGATCCGATCCTTAAATACCCTCTGATGTACATCTCGGATCTGGCGTAACTCACCTTATATATACAGCCTAACTCATACAGTCCTTCTTGCCGGAGGTTGTCAGATGATCAGCGACATTAAAATTGGCATCACAGGTCTTCCGGGGTCCGGAAAGACGTACGCCCTTATCCGGGTGATCGAGATGCTGAAGGACAATGATCTGATAATCGGCGGCATGATCGACGAGCCGCTAACTGACGGGAAACGAAGGACCGGGTTCTCCGTAAGGAATATTTTAACTGGGGAAACACAGGTCTTCGCAAGCGCCGAGATCGAAAGTAAGATAATGATAGGCAAGATCGGGGTCGATCTGGCAAAGTTCGAGCAGGTCGGGATCGCCGCGATAAGGATCGCATGCGAAAGGTGCGATGTGATCGTCATAGATGAAGTGGGGAAGGTAGAGGTGGAGAGCCAGGCATTCATCGATGCGGTAAAGGAAGCTCTCGATGTCGATAAACCGATGATCCTCACTTTACATAAAAAATCAAGAAATCCGCTTCTGCAGGATATAAGGAGAAGGGATGACGTGAGGGTCTTGGAAGTGACCCCCACGAATAGGAATATCCTCCCCTACAAGATCCTGCGTCTCATGAACGGTGAAAATGTCTGATGCCGACAGGTATCGAGCTGACGGAAGGAAGGACGAGGCTGCTTGTTCCGGAGGAACATTCTTCTCACGGTCCCGGAAAGCGGACCTCTGACGTATTTTTCAATGAACAGATGGCGTTCGGAAGGGACGTTACTGTGATGTTCCTGAGAGCTTTGGAAAGGAACTGCATCTCGGTCGCCGATGCCATGAGCGCCACTGGGGCCCGTGCCGTCAGGGTCGCTAATGAGGTTGCTAATACATCCGTCACATCCAACGACGTCGACCCGAAGGCCAAACCCTACATTGAGCACAACATCGCGCTGAACTCACTTTCCAACTGCGTACCGTCGAATATGGACCTTCACGTGCTTTTTTCCGATTCATCCTTCGATTATGTTGATATCGATCCCTTCGGGACGCCTGTTCCCTTTATCCATTCGGCCATAAGAGGTTGCAGGAAGAAGGGGATGATCGCAATAACGGCGACAGATACGGCGCCGCTTGCCGGAGCGCAGGCTGGGAAATGCAGGAGGAGATACCAATCGGAGCCGATAAGAGGGTACATGTGTCACGAAGGGGGACTGCGCATTCTTCTCTCTGCGATGGCAAAGGAGCTTGCCAAATTCGACAGGGGCATGAGGCCGCTTCTTTCCTTCTACGCAGACCACTACTTCAGGATATATGTTCAGGTGGAAGAGGGGGCCAGACCTACGGACAGGACGCTTGAGCAGATAGGGTTCATGCATTATGACCCCAAAACCCTTGAGAGGTCCGTTTCTGAATGCCGGGATGAAAATCATGATAAGGGGCCTTTCTGGCTCGGCCCGCTTCACGACAAAGGACTTCTGGAAAGGATGCATACCGGCGGTCTTGAGGAAGAGAAGCGTTGCATAAAGATGCTTGATCTTTGGAGGAATGAACTCGACAGAGAACCTTTCTTGTATGACGTGAGCGAACTGTCATCTTTCACAAAGATGTCCCCGCCGAAAATGGAAGAACTTCTTGAAGCATTGAATAAGGTCGGAAGATCGACGCCGACGCACATGAGCCCCACATCGTTCAAGACCGAACTCGACACAAAGGAAGTGATCGCTATTTACAAAGAGATCAGCTATTCTTCTGGTCTAACTCATTTTCAATGATTATTTCCTCATAACAGCGTTATGACAATCTTTATAGCATAAAAAACGGTTGGAGAGCGCAGAGTGTGTTATTCTGCCGAATCTCGCGATCATAGGAGCACAGTGGGGAGATGAGGGAAAAGGCAAGATAACCGATTATCTGGATGAGACCGCGGATCTCATTGTGCGTTTTCAGGGCGGGAACAATGCGGGGCATACTATAACCGTCGGGGACAAGGTGTTCAAACTGCACGGCCTGCCGTCCGGAGTGGTAAGGGAAGGCAACCTGGCCGTCATCGGCAACGGCACGGTCGTGAACGTGGAAGACCTGATAGAAGAAATGGACATGGTCTTGAAGGCAGGATGTTCCCTGGAAGGACTGAGGATATCCGACAGAGCTCACCTGATCTTCAACTATCACAAAAAATTGGACGGCGCCGAAGAGAAATACCGCGGCAGAGACGCTGTCGGAACGACAAGAAAGGGCATCGGCCCGGCCTATCAGGATAAGATAGCAAGGATAGGCATACGTGCGGGGGATATTTTCGATGATGAATCCCTCAGAGAAAAAACAGATCTCATACTTCCATACAAAAAAGACTTGATGGAGATGCTTGAGGCGGAAAGGTGCGGATGCGACAGCGAAACGCTCTTCAACAGGATCAAAGGGTGGAGAGCGAAGATAGGCGGATACATCTGCGATACGTCAGTACTCATAAACGAAGCGCTGGATGAAGGAAAGAAAGTTCTTTTCGAAGGTGCCCAAGGCGCGATGCTGGATATAGACCACGGGACCTACCCGTACGTCACATCATCATCCACATGCGGCGGGGGAATATGCACCGGGACCGGCGTGGCGCCTAACCGCATCGAGAAGGTGGTCGGCTGCCTGAAAGCCTATACGACCCGCGTCGGAGAAGGTCCTTTCGTCACGGAATTATCCGGAGAGGAAGGATGCATCCTGCAGAAGAAGGGCGGGGAGTTCGGGGTGACGACAGGAAGAGGGAGAAGATGCGGGTGGCTCGATCTCGTTGTGGCGGAGCATGCCTCCAGGATGTGCGGCTTCACTTCCCTGGCGATAACCAAGCTGGATGTGCTGAATGGTTATGAGGAGCTCCCGGTATGCGTGGCGTACGAGATCGACGGCAAAGAAACGAGATACTTCCCGGCATCGATGTCGAAGATAGAGAGGGCAAAACCCATCTATAAAACGCTGAAGGGATGGAAAGGATGGGATGACACCGCATCGGTCGTGAAAAGCGGGTATGATGCTCTTCCCAAAGAGATGAGAATTTATATTGAACTAGTAGAGAGACACCTGAAGGTTCCCGCGGACATCATCAGCATCGGCCCCGATAGGAACGACACCATCGACAGAAAAAAAGACTGGTGGAACTGATCTCACTTGCGGTCGGCAACCCTCGCTTTCTCAAAGGGTTTTCTATCTTTGCTCAGCGGTATCGTTGCGTCGTAACCGACCTTGTATGTGGTGGTCTCCGTACTGGGGTCGAGGGATGAGCCTGCCGCACCCGGTATCCTGAGGATCCGGTCGCCCTGCATCCTGGTGGCAACCGCCCATTCCACTTCTCTGTCGTTAAAGATATCGATGTCGTCATCCACGATTATTACCTGTTTCATGGACGGGTGGCCGGTGAAAGCCGCAAGTACCGCATTCATGCCGTCGCCCTCTTTGTTCTTCGCGATCGATACCACCCCGTTCAGCCAGCAGCATCCTCCTTCCGTCAGACGGACGTTCTTCACTCGGGGGACCGCCTGCCTGACAGTTTTCAATATCATGGGTTCGCGTGGGAGCCCCATCAGCAGGAAATGGTCGTTGCCTCCGGGAAGCAGAAGATGGAATACGGGGTCCTCGCATGACCACATCTTCTTTATCTCGATGACGGGCTGTTCTCTGACAATATCGTATGTTCCGGTGATATCGACGAACGGGCCTTCGGATGTTGTCTCGAAGGTGATCTTTCCTTCCATGACGTAATCAGAGGAAGCGGGGACCAGCAGTCCGTTATCGCATCTTCCTACGTCTAGAGGCTTTCCGCGGCCGGCCTTGCACATAGAAGATGCGATCGTCAGTTCATCCACACCGAAATCCGTTGAGACTGCGGCCGCGATAAGGACCTCCGCGGGAAGTCCGACGCAGATGGAGATATCAAGTTCTTTCCCGTCCTTCTTGGCTTCGTTGTACAGGGTGAACAGATGTCTGGGGACCAATCTGACCGCAAGCCTGCTCTTATCCATCACCATCATTCTGTGGAATGAGATGTTCTTCTTTCCTTTGTATTCGGCCACTATCACCCCGGCCGTGATATATCGGCCGCCGTCCTGAGGATAGTACTTCGGGATCGGAAGCGAGGTCAGATCCACGCTCATCGTTTTGGACTTGAATTCTGGATCTGTCACTTCATTAGTTTTGCAGGGGGAGTCCAGTGCGGAGAGGATGTGTTCAACTATCTTCTCCGGCGGAATGTTCATGGCATCGGCGATCTTCTTCCTTGTCGAGAACATGTTTCCCGCTGCCTTCTTTCCTTTCACGTTCTCAAACAATACAGTGGCAGACTGATCTTCAAGCAGGATCTCCGTTATTTTCGTCGAGACCGGATCGACGTTCTCACCGATCGTGCAGACCTTTTCTCCCAGAAAGTCCCTAAGCGACATATTCCACAGTAAGCGATTCATACATATATTATTAGTCCGAGGCGCCCTGTGGGGAAAGACCCCTCAGGATGAATAGCATAAATATGCGAAGTCGAATGTGCAATCATGTCGGAGGACCGTACCGAGGCACTCATCAAAAAATACGCATTGCAGAATGCAGTGTTCTTCAAAGGCACCGCCAACCCAAAGGCGGTTGTGGGAAAAGTGCTCGGCGAGAACCCGGAATACAGAACCAGGGCCGGCGAACTGACACCTCTTATCGAGTCCATTGTGTCTGACGTTAACAAAATGTCCCCCGACGAGCAGGCCAGAGCGCTTGAGACGATAGACCCCTCGCTCCTTTCCAAAGAAAAGAAGGAGAGGGTCTATCTGCTTCCGGAACTGAAGAACGCCGTCGAAGGGAAAGTGGTGATGAGGATCGCCCCCGGACCGTCCGGGCCCCTGCATATCGGACACACCCGAGTATCCGTGCTCAACGATGAGTATGTCAAAAGATACAGCGGAAAGCTGATAGCGAGGTATGAGGACACAAACCCTGAGAAGATCGATCCGGACGCATATTCGATGATCCCCGAGGACCTTGACTGGCTGGGCGTGAAGATACACGAGAGCGCGATACAGTCGGACAGGTTCGGCATATACTACGACCACACGAGAAAGCTAGTGGAGATGGAGAAAGCCTACGTTTGCACATGCGACGGTGACGTATGGAGAGAGCTTAAGGAAGAGAGGAAAGAGTGCCCCTGCCGCAGCCTCCCGGTAAATATGCAGCTGGAAAGATACGATAAACTGCTGAACGGAGACTACGGGGAGGGCGAAGCCGTCGCCGTCGTGAAGACAGACATAGCGCATCCGAACCCTGCAGTAAGGGATTTTGTCGCTTTCAGGATAGTGGATCACCCTCATCCGAGGACTGGCAGCAAATATTGCGCATATCCGATGATGAATCTGTCCGTCGCCATCGACGACCACCTTATGGGCGTGACGCACGTCATAAGAGGGAAGGACCATCTCAACAATACTCTCAGACAGGAGTATATCTTCGACTACTTCGGGTGGAAGAAGCCAGACTACTATCACTACGGGTTAGTGAATATTCCCGACACCGTCCTTAAAACATCGTTGATCAAAGAAAGCATACGCAACGGCGAATACAGCGGATGGGACGATGTCAGGACGGGCACGGTAAGGGCGATAAAAAGGAGGGGGATAAAGCCGGAAGCCATCAGGAGGTATTGGGTGGAGAGCGGCATCAAATCAGTGGATATCCAATTCTCCTGGGACAATCTTTACGGGATGAACCGCGACATCATAGATGCGGTCTCCAACAGATACTTCTTCGTGGGGGACCCCGTAAGATATGATATCGAGGGCATCGATTCGATAGAAGGGAAAGCGCCTCTGCATCCGGACCATCCGGAGAGAGGGAGCCGCGATTATCGTATCGAGGGAAGCAAGACGGTGTTCATCTCATCCGAAGACTCAAGAACTTTCGCCGAAAAGGGGCAGGTCAGGCTGAAGGACCTCTGCAACCTTGATTACGGCACACCCGCAAAATACGCCGGAAACGATCTGTCGATACTGAAGAAAGGCGTGAAAGCAGTGCAGTGGGTCGGACGTAACGGCATCGGCACGGAACTGCTCATGCCGGACGGCAGCATCATTAAGGGTATGACAGAGAACGGGGTCTTCAGCGAGAGCGGCGACACGGTCCAGTTCGAGCGCGTAGGATTCGCAAGGTTGGAAAGCGTGAATGAAGATATGATAAAAGCCGTCTTTACGCACCGCTGATCATTCGTTCGTATCGATGAAAACTGATGCTGCGAGATCGGCCGGGAGCGCCACAACGGAGTTCTCCACGTCTACGATGGTCATATTGCTATCCGGCATGTTCGAATCCAGAGTGAGTACTCGGCCGGGAACGAAACCCATCATGATCAGTTTCTTCACGATCTTCGGGTCGCTGTTCTTCAGATGAGATATTATGCCGTGTTCGCCCGGGTTCAGGTCCGAGAGGGATGCCGTTATGTTGATGCCTTCCGAAGATGCCGCCTTGCATGGAGTGGAGCAGCTCTGGCAGTCGCTATCGACGGGCGTCCCCATCATCTGGCATATCTTTATTGCGGACTCTTCCGATAGAACATGCTCCATTCTGCATGCCTCCCTGTGCGCGGTCTCGCGGTCGACATTAAGTACGTTGATGAGAAAATTCTCCAGCACATGATGCTTTTTCCTGATCAGGCGGGCATAGGTAAGCCCCTCTGCAGTAAGGCTTACGCCATGATATCTTTCGTATTTGACAAGACCCTCGTTCGAAAGGGCCTTAAGCATCTCGGTCACGCTGGCGGGGGAAACGCCCATGAAGGTGGCAAGCTCCGTTGTCTTCGTGGTATTCTCTCCCTCAGTCAATCGGAGAATGTTGATAAGATAATCCTCTCGGTTACCGGTGGTCATCATTTCCGTAACGGTAGGAACATAGATAAACGTTAGGAGTTAGCAAAAATGAGCGTCCGGCCCTTACGATGTTCTTATATGCCTCAAACAAACAGTTATGAGGAGACAACGGCGCTCCTTGAAAATGAAAGGTATACCCTGCCGGGCAGGGCGGTTTGATTTAGAATTTCTTTCCGATGGCTTCGGCCTCTTCAAGTACGGCAGCGTTCTTTGCGGCGGTATCCGGAGGGTTAGCACCGGTAAAGACGATCTTTCCAACCGGAACGAACTTCAGCATTCCCGCCAAAGCGCCCTCGATCTTGTCGGCCATGGCCCTGGCACCGGCCTCACCGCCCCCGCAGCTTACGACGACCGCGCACTTCTTTCCAGGGGCGATGTTCGGCACGAAGTCCGGCCCGAGGAAACTGTAGAAACGGTCCTGGAGAAGTCTGAACTGTCCGCACGCTTCCCCGAAGTAGGTGGGTGTGGAAACGATGATCCCTTCGGCATCCCTGATGGCTTTCAGTATCTCGGCGTGGTCGTCCTTGAGGACGCATGCACCGGACTTCTTGCATCCCATGCAGGCCTGGCAGCCTTTTGCGTTGGAAAGGGAGTTAAGATAATACATCTTCACATCTTTGCCGTTCTTCTTTGCTCCTTCGGCCATCGCACCCACGATGGTATCTGTGTTCCCGTTCTTTCTCGGGCTGGCTATTATTGCGACGATTGACATTAAGTCACCACTATCAAAATGATAGTTGTTATATTTAAGAGTTGGTAATTAATAATTTATATCACGACTCTATAGTAAATATCATGGAGAAGAGGCCTCGTGCGCCAAGGATAGACTGTGCCCTCGATGCGGCAATGACAATCATCGAGGGGAGATGGAAGGCAACCATCCTTTGCAAGCTTCACATGAAAGGCGCTCTGCGTTTCAATCAGCTCATGAAAGAGCTCGAGGTGATATCCCCGAAGATCCTCACGAAACAGCTGAGGGAGATGGAGGAGGACCTTCTGATAGTGAGGACGGTCAAAGCCGACGCGCCCGCATATGCGGAGTACTCAATTTCTGAGAAAGGGAAGTCTCTGCTTCCGGCACTGAGGATGCTTGCGGAGTGGGGCATCGAGAACGCGCTCAAGTACAATGTTCATTTTGATGAGGGGACGATCCTCCCGGATACGGATCCCCAGGCATCATAAAAAATGTGAATGATAAAGGCCGGCACGGGGGTGCCTTGTTTACTTGAACCCGGCGTTACCGGAACCGTCGTCGGGAACGGAATAGTCGCCGGACCTCTGCTTGGAATCGACATCATTCATCTTTCCAACGAGGGCGCTGATCCTTTCGCACTGACCGACAAACCTTTCATCGACGGGATCCCCCCTGAGATATGAAACGAATATGGCATTCCCCATTTCTTTTTTTATCTCTTCTATCTCTCTGCTGTAATCTCCGATCTTCTCATCCTGTCTTCTTTTGTCGAGGCTGTCGGAGCCGACACGCGTGGCGTCGTTGAATCCTTTCTTTACTTTATCGCCGAATCCCATTTTATCACTCTCATTCCACAAGCTTATGGTATCTGTACGCGGGCTCCCCCTCGTTAAAACAGTATCTTATCGTCGTGAAATCCTTTTTGAGGGCCTTAACATCCTCTTTCACTTTCTTAGGGTCTTCCTTTTTCTTGACTACCCGCGCAACGAGTTCGGCAACTGCCTTCATCTCGCTCTCTTTCATGCCAACTCTGGTCAGCTCCTGCGTACCGAACCTGAGGCCGGACGGCCTTACGGAACTGGTGTCGCTGGGGAGCATGTTCTTGTTGCAGATGATGTTCGCGTCCTCAAGCAGCTGGGCGCATTCCTTCCCGCCTCCGAAGGAGGAAACGTCAAGTGCGACCGCATGGGATGTTGTGAACCCGAGGTCCGGACAAAGCACCGGGACCCCCAACTCGTAAAGGGACTCTCCCAGCGCCTTGGCGTTCTTGCATGTCTGCGCGGCGTAATCCTTCGCAAAGACCTGCATCTCCGCGAGAGTTATGGCCAGAGCCGCCATCGCATGCAGGTGGTGGCTCGAGGTCACACCAGGGAACACGGCCCTCTGTATCTTTTTCTCTTCCTCTTCCGTCAGGTTCGATCCCAATATCATGCCGTGATTGGGTCCGGGGAATGTCTTGTGCGTTGACGAGGAAACGATATTGACGCCGTCCTCGAAAGGCTTGTGGAACTTCCCTCCCGCGATAAGACCGAGAACATGCGCGCAGTCCTCCCAGACGAGGCAATCTATCTCGTTGAACGTGTCCATCAATTCCTTTATCGGCGGCGGGAAAAGGAAGACCGAGAGACCGAACTGCGCGATCTTGGGTTTTTCCTTCTTCAGCAGTTTGATCGTGCCGTCCACGTCAAGGTTCATATCCTCAACATTGAAAGGATAGTTCACCGAGCGTATCCCTCTCTGTCCGAAAGCGCCGAACTCGCAGGTCGATATGTGCGCCCCCTGCGCAAGGGCGCAGGTGGTTATCGTGTCTCCAGGATTGGCGAAAGCGAAAAGGACGGCCATGTTCGCGACTGTACCGGAAACCGGTCTGACATCCGCGAATTCGGCCTCGAAGAGCTTCTTTGCGATCTCGGTCGCTTTTTCCTCCACCTGATCTACGAATATGTTCCCTTGGTAGTATCTTTTTCCGGGAAGTCCCTCTGCGTATCTGTCTGCGAAATCAGATATGAGGATCTCTTTTGCAAGCGGGCTCATAAGGTTCTCGGAAGCGATCATGGGGATGCACTCTTCGAACCACTTGTTGTGTTCCATTACCTTCTCTCTGATGAAACGGCCGTCATCTGTCATCATAAATATCTGTGACACACAATGTAGAAGGGGTAAAAAAGGGTTGTCTTGCTGGCGTACTGTCAGGTTCCGTTTTTTCTTTCCCACCGTAACGACCGTTGTACCCAAAGTCGACCGTAAAAAATCGATAAGGCCGTCTGTATAGGGCGGCTTCTACCAAATAATTATTTTTTACAAGTTATTTAGTAGTATGACCGCATATGTCATTTATCTCATGAATCAATATTATGTTCCCGATAACGGCCTGAGCGGGGCGCTGGATGACATCAGGGCGGGAAAGGTTGTTCTCGTTTATGATTTCGATAACCGCGAGAAGGAGACAGATATGACGATCGCCTCGGAATTCGTGACGGCAGACGTGCTCAGAAGGATGAGGAACGATGCGGGCGGGCTGTTGTGCACGACGACACCGGGCAAATTGGCAAAAGAACTGGGGCTGCCGTTCCTTTCAGATGTCTTTTGGAACAGCAAGGATGCATACCCTTTGCTTGGCCTGATGGCACCGAACGATATACCGTATGATAACACAAAATCATCTTTCGGCATCACGATCAACCACAGAAAAACGTTCACGGGCATCACGGACGGCGACCGCGCCCTTACGATAAAGGAGTATGTGAACACGATATTCAAGGAAGCACCCGCCGAGCAGAGGATCAAAGAGCTCGGGGAGAATTTCAGAGCCCCCGGACATGTGCATCTTCTCAACACGACGCAGAGGCTTCTGCAGACGAGACACGGGCACACCGAGCTGTGCACCGCGCTCATGTATATGGCGGGGGTCAAGCCCTCAGCGACGATATGCGAGATGCTGGGGAACAACGGGTCATCTCATTCTAAAGCGTCGGCGGAGGAATATTCCAAAAAGAACAATATGCATTTCGTTACGGGCGAACAGATAATAGAGGCCTGGGAAGGGTTCCTGAAAGAGACCGAGGCGGATGTGTGATAAAATGGTCAGAGTGATGGCTTCCGGTGTATTCGATATCATCCACACGGGGCACATCCATTATCTCCAGCAGGCGAAGGCGCTCGGCGACGAACTGATCGTTGTGGTCGCATGCGACGATACCGTCCGCAAGAACAAACATGAGCCCATAACGCCGGAGAGCATGAGGGTGAAGATTGTCAGTTCCATGAAACCCGTCGACAAGGCGATACTCGGAAAGGGAGGGGATATTTTTGATGTCGTAAAGGAAATATCTCCTGATATCATTGTCCTCGGGTTCGACCAGACCTTCAAAGAGGCGGACCTTGCGAAAAGGCTGAAAGAGAACGGTCTGGGGCACATCAAAGTGACGCGAGCATCGGAATATGCGGATGACCTTACCGCCACCAGAAAGATCATCAAGAAGATAAGGAAGCTGGAGGACGGGACATGAGGACGATCGGCATTGCGGACACGACATTCGCAAGATTCGATATGGCATCCGCCGCGATCGACGAGCTGGAAAGGACCGGCACCGGGTTCAGGATAGAAAGGTACACCGTACCCGGAGTGAAGGACCTGCCTGTCGCATGCAAGATGTTGATCGAAGGGAAAGGATGCGACATAGTGATGGCATTGGGGATGCCTGGTCCCGCCGAGAAGGACAAGATGTGCGCCCACGAGGCATCAACGGGACTGATAAGGGCGCAGCTGATGACGAACAGGCATATTATCGAAGTGTTCGTCCACGCGGACGAAGCTAACAGCGAAAAAGAATTGGCGGCCCTTGCCGAAAGCAGGGCAAGGGAGCACGCAATAAACGTTTATGACCTGCTTTTCAGACCCGAAAGGCTCAGGCGCAATGCCGGGACGGGACAGAGACAGGGATTCGCGGACGAAGGTCCGATTAGATCGAGGTGATGAGATGAAAGCATACAAGATCGGAATGGTGGCGGCGGAGTTCAACTTCGACATCACGTCCATGATGATAGAGAGGGCGAAAGCGGAAGCTGAGTTCCTCGGAGTGGAGATAAGCAAAACAATAATGGTCCCCGGAGTCTACGAGATCCCTCTGGCGGTGAAGGCGCTGCTTGAGAGGACCGACGTGGACGCAGTGATCACTCTGGGAGCGGTGATCAAGGGGGAGACCAAACACGACGAGGTAGTGATCGCGCAAGCATCCAGGCTGGTTGCGGACCTCCAATTGGAGTTCAACAAACCCGTCGCGTTCGGGATAACAGGGCCGGATATGACGCAGCTTCAGGCGATGGACCGCATCGAGAAGGGAAGGGACGTGGTCGATGCGGCTGTGAAGATGCTCAAAAGGCTGGAAAAGGTCTGAAAACCGTTTTTGTAAACTCTTTTAAATATACATTCATACATACAGGGTTTAGGGGAATCACTATTTCCCTGTTCACTGAATCACTATCACGATAAAACGCCGCCCAAGGGAGGCAGGTCAACAAGGAGGCCGAGGGGAGCGACCCCGGAGGCCCACAGAAGACGGTAATAGGATGGGCAAAAGAGAGCACTCCAAAGCGTAAAGAAGGGGTGCGAACAGACAGCGGAGCAGGGCATACAGTTTTTCCTGGCCCACAAAGGAGGGCTTACACATGAATATTGATCCAAACGCAACAAAATACATGATAAAGGCAAAGATCACCGCAGACGGTATCGTAGAGAAACCGGACGTCGTCGGGGCGATCTTCGGACAGACAGAAGGACTTCTTGGAGAGGATCTCGACCTGAGGGATCTCCAGAAGACGGGAAGGATAGGAAGAATAGAGGTGGAGGTTGTTTCCAAAGGCGGAAAGTCAGAGGGGATAATCTACGTCTCGTCAAGCTTGGACCAGGTGGAGACGGTCATTATCGCATCGTCCCTTGAGACCATTGACAGGGTCGGACCCTGCAAAGCGGGGATAAGGGTCCTTGGCATCGAGGATGTACGCATAATCAAGAGGGAAAAGGTGGTCGAGCGTGCCAAAGAGCTTCTTAACGAGATGATAAGCCAATCGAAAGGATCCTCAGCCGACCTCACTCAGAGCATCAGACAGAGCATACAGGTCGAAGAGATCACCACATACGGAAAGGACAGATGTCCGGCCGGCCCCAGCATCAAGGACTCCGAATCGATAATAATCGTCGAAGGGAGATCGGATGTGCTCAATCTTTTGAAAGCGGGAATAAAGAACGCCATAGCGGTAGACGGGACCAACATCCCCAAGACCGTGCAGGAGCTTTCCAGGGAGAAGGTCACGACGGCTTTTGTGGACGGTGACAGAGGAGGGGAATTGATCCTCAGGGAGCTTTTCCAGACATCCGAGATAGACTTCGTCGCCCGCGCGCCGCGCGCTCACGAGGTCGAAGAGCTTTCAGCTAAACAACTGGTGAAATGTCTGCGCAACAAGGTTCCGGGCGACCAGTACATGGAAATGAACGGCCTCGTGACGGAGGAAAGAGAACTCCCCTCGGATGACGAGGACAGGCCGAAGAAGGTCCGCGACGACAGGGTCAACGAGAGGAATGTCGAGAGAAACAATGATAGGAACAACGATAGGACCAACGACAGGAACAACGATAGAGGCAACGACAGGGGCAGGAAGGAGCGCGACGAAAAGAGGATGAGGCTGCGCGAACACGATGACCAGGACAGCGGAAGGAAGGGCCGCGGAAGGTTCAACAACGATAACGTGGAGAGGTTCAAGAAAAAGTCGGAAGAACCGGTAAAGGAAGTATCCGTCGAAGAGAACAGAGAAACATCCACTGAAGAGGCCAAAGAGGAAGCGCAGGAAGAATCCAAGAACGAAAAGCCGAGAAGGGCCCGCACCCCCGCGAAACCCAACGCCGATGAGGAGAAATCCGCAAGGACGCTCCGCGGAAAGAAGGACAGGAACACGAAGACGCTGTCCCCCGAACAGGAAACTTTCAGGGACATGCTGTTGGACATGTCCTCCACCCACAACGCCAAACTACTTGCCGGTGACAACACGGTGATAAGGGAGATCGCGGTGAAGAACCTGGTCAATTCCCTTAAAGAAGATTCGGAGGGGATAGCAGTGATCGTCTTCGACGGCGTGATATCGCAAAGGATCCTCGATGTCTCCATCGAAGGCGGCATCAGGACGATAGTGGGAACGCGCAAGGGCAACATCACCAAGATGCCTGCGGAGATGACCATTTTCACTAAAGAAGACCTTTATTGAGAGCAGATGAACATGAAAGGCGGAAAAGCGGCAGAATCGTGGGAAGAGGTCAAAGGGATAAAGAGCACAGAGGAGATAATAATCCCCTCCGACCCCCTGGACCGCGTCCTCGGTCAGGAAGAGGCGATATATCTTGCGAAGATCGCAGCGATACAGCGCAGGCATCTCCTGCTGGTGGGCCCTCCCGGCACCGGGAAGTCCATGATAGCCCGCGCCCTTTCAATGAACCTCCCCAAACCGAAACAGGAGATAAGGATCGTCAAGAACCCCGAGAACCCCGAAAGGCCGTTCCTTGAGGTATTGGATGAGGGGCAGGTGCATGACGAGGACAGCATACGCGCAGAATCCGTGGGCGAACTCATGGACCCTGAGGCCGCCCCGGGGAATGTCGCGGAGAGGCTCGGTTATCTTTGTAAGAACTGCGGCAAATTCTCGCTTCCCGCCGACACCGCCTGTCCCTTCTGCAATAAAAGCAAGATAGATATGGGTCCGAACTCGAACCCCTTCGGGGACCTGCTCAGCGGAGTGCTGGAAGCGGCGATGCCGCAGGGCGTGGTCCCGGGAAAGGAAAGGGTGCACACCACCCGGATGCTCCGGGACGGAACGGAAGAGACGGTGGTCTTTGAGCGCGCGGGCGACCGCATCAGAAAACTGGACGGCAAAGCGCTCCAAAAAAGGAACCAGCTGAACAAGAAGTCCAATCAGAAGGTGCTTGTCAAACTGAACAGGAATCCATTTGTTCTCGCGACGGGCGCATCGGAGACGGAACTGCTCGGCGATGTAAGGCACGACCCTTACGGCGGCCACGAGAAGCTCGGCACGCCGTCTTATGAAAGGGTGACCGCCGGGTCCATTCACGAGGCTCACGAGGGTGTGCTTTTCATAGACGAGATATCTCATCTCGGGAATCTGCAGAGGTTCATACTGACCGCCAT
>WRKC01000093.1 GCA_009778275.1 Methanomassiliicoccaceae archaeon | reverse complement strand
TCGCTCGGCTATTCCATCGGTCCGGCGCTGGTCGTTTTCGTAGGTATCTTCTTCCCGCTTTTGACGAATGTGATCTTCGGAGTGAAGAAGATAGATCCCAATTGGATAGACGCATCGAAAACGCTGGGTGCGTCGCAGTTGCAGATATTCTACAAAGTGATGATGCCTTCTGCGGTCCCATATATAATGAACGGCATCAAGGTCGGATTGGGAATAGGGTGGATGTGTATCGTTGCGGCTGAATTGTACGCCACGCCTCTCGGGGGCATAGGGTTTTACCTGGCGGAACAGGCTGCGGCAGGATACTGGCCCGGTGCCTACGCAGCATTGGTGATTATAGGCATATTGGGACTTCTTACCGTAGGTGTGGCCGATTATCTTCACAGACTGTTGTCAAAGAGAATGGGGATGGAAGTATGAGCGAGGAACAAAGCGAGGAGCAAAGACCGGAATGCGTTATACAGGAGTCCACCAAGGTGCATTCCGCCGCCAGCATCCAGATCAGGGATCTCAAAAAAGTATTCAGAAGGGATGAGGTGGAAACGGTCGCCTTGGATGATTTCTCCCTTGATATCAGGAAGGGGGAGCTTATAGCGCTTGTAGGGCCTTCCGGGTGCGGCAAGACCACGATCCTCAGGCTGATCGCCGGACTCACGGAACCTACTTCGGGAGAGATATTGATCAACGGGAGGCCATGCACAGCGCCCGGCGCCGACAGGGGGATGGTGTTCCAGGATTTTGCGCTGTTCCCCTGGAGATCTGTGAGGAAGAATGTGGAATTCGGTCTCGAAGTAGCGGGTGTTCCCAAAGAAGAACGCCGGGAAAGGGCGGAGAGGTACATCAACCGCACGGGTCTGGAGAAGTTCATTGACGCCCGCGTCCATGAGCTCTCGGGAGGCATGAAACAGCGCGTAGGCATCGCCAGAGCGCTGGTGTGCCATCCCGACGTGATACTCATGGACGAGCCGTTCGGAGCTCTCGATGCACAGACCAGGAACATAATGCAGGTCCAGCTCCTGAAGATACTCGAAAAAACAGATCAGACCATCGTGTTCGTCACCCACTCCGTGGACGAGGCGGTGTTCCTTTCCGATCGGATAGTGGTGCTCACTAAACGTCCGGCCAGAATAAAGGAGATAATCGACATCCCCTGGCAGCGCCCCAGGGATCGCGCCTGCTCCGAATTCACAGCTCTCCGCAAAAGGATACTGACCGAGCTGGAAGAAGAGAACGTTATGAATAATTGAAAAAGGGGGTTTCCCCCCGTATTTTATTGGTTCATTCGGCAAGTCTCAGCGTATCGTACTTGTACACTTTGTCCGGACATGCGAACTGGCATCTGTAACAGGCGGTCCCGAGGCAGTTCTTCGTCTTCACGACTATCTGTTTGTCCGGCATGACCGCGAGGGCCTTCTCCGGGCACTCCTGTTCGCACTTTTTGCATCCGGTGCACCCGGGCATATAGCCTTTCAGCTCGGTACCGATATCATTGATGATACGGAGGCCGTTCGCACCCAGGTCCGGTATGTCACGCGCGACCATGCGGAAGACCTCGGGGGTCCCTTTGACCTTCGGCAGAGCCTGGATATCGAACATCTCATTGTATGTGTTGTACATCTCCATGCTCATACCCTCATCCCAGTGCGCAAGTTCCTGTATGTAGATCTGCTCGAAGGTGGGGTCGGAGGCGAACATCACGTGGTTTGCCCTGATGCCGTCCGCTATCGTCTGAAGCTCGTCCAGGAGTTCAGGTTTCCTGAGGATGTCGGTCGCCATCGCGAGCGACGTGTTGCCGTATTGGTAGATCTTGTCGCAGGAGGGGGGCAGAAGACCGACCTCCCTTGCCTTGACGGCATCAACATATGTTCCGGAAGCACCGGCCATGTACATTATCTTGAGGTCATCGAATTTGATCTTGGCATGCTCCACAAGCGTGAAGTGGCCCGCCCTCATGGCGCCGATGGCCTTGCATGCTTCGGAAATATCTTTCGAATCAATGTACACTCCGTCCTGGAAGACCATTTTCCCTCCGCTGTTGGTAAGCTTTCCTCTTTCCCAGATGTTGCCTTTGAGAGCTGCGGCGATAGCGGCTATCACTCCCGTTCCGGTGATGCCTTTTGCCTTGCCGTGCATGGGCCCTTCGTCTGATACCATGTTGAGGATGAAGTCGACCTTGTCGCCCGGCTGGGGCAATATGTTCTCATCAAGCACCATGCATCTCCACTGAGTGTCGTAATCAAGGTCGCTTATGGCTCCGGGGCCGGCAAGCATACCGTACTTTATGGACTGCCCTTCCATCGCAGGTCCCGCGGCGGCCGAACCGGTGTATATGTCGTCGCCGACCTTCAATGCCATCTCGGCGTTGGTCCCGTAGTCTGTGACCATGCAGTTCTCCTTCTGCTCAAGGAATCCGCTTTTGTACATCATCGCGAGCGCGTCCGCGCCTATCTCGTGTCTTATGGATGGCGGGACATACAGTTCGCACCCGTCGGGGACGTCCAATCCGACATTGACCGCAGAGAAAACCCCGGCGTTCCTGTCGAGGGTCTGGATGCCTCTTGCCTTGTGGGCATTCTTTCCCGCAAAAGCAAGGTCGTCCACGGGGATCCCCTGGAACAACGAGAGCTGTATCGGGTTTCCGCAGATCGATACTTTCTCTACTTTTTTCAGATCAACATTGAGGGTCCTGATGACCTTGTTGACTGTGTCCATGACGATCTTGTGCGCAATATCCGTTCCAATGTTGATGCAGAATGTCAGGTGGTCCATTATATTGGCACCCGGCAGCGGGTGGCATTCCGTCACAGTCGTGGACAGTATCTTCCCGTCGGAAAGGTCCACGCTGTGCGCCCTTGTTCCGCTGGTACCCATGTCCAGCGATATTCCGTAGCTCATTTCTTCCTCCTCCTTATCTTATCCCAAAGAGAGCCTTTCTCGGCTCTTTCGGCTTCTTTTTGTCTGCGATCCTCACACGCTTCGCAGTGACAGACCTCATTCTTGTCATTGTGTTTATGACCATGTTCTTCATGGTCATGATGACCGTGATGCTCGTGGTCATGATGGTGGTGGTCCTTCAGATGGAGATCTATGCCGCTGTCCTCCAAGGCATCCATCATGACGTGCTCCAATTCGTGGGGGTCAACATCCAGCACGGCGGACATGAAATTGAACTCCGCTCTTTCCTGCGGGGGGAGCGTGCCGTGTTGTTCGACTCCGTTCTCCAGATTCGTAAGGTTGAGGGTGAGCCCCTTCCCTTCGGAATCGTAGATCGCCGCCTTTATGTGTCCGAGCAGCGAACCGGACTCCTTCTCCACCCATTTGCCCGTAGTAAGCAGAACCTTTGAGAAACGCGCGGCGACATCCGCATTATAGCCGTGTATATGTCCTGTCAATCCCACAGCGACGCCGCCCGCCTCTTCGATGGAGGTCTTTTCTCTTTCTTCTTCGCATTTATCACAGTGGCAGTCTTCGCTGTTGTGATCGTGATCGTGGTGGGAATGCCCATGGTGGGAATGTTCGTGATCGTGATCGTGGTGGGAATGTTCGTGGTCGTGTCCGCTCATTGCATCATCTCATAGATTTTGTCTAAATTCTCTCCCGTTTTCGTGGAAACCGGTATCATCGGTTTATCGGGATACTCTGTCTTCAGCCATTTTATGGCGGCATCCATCTTCTCTGGCGTGGCAAGATCGCTTTTGTTGATCAGGATGAAGTCCGTTGCGAACATCTGCCTTTTGAAGAACTCTTCCTTCTTTTTGATAAGGTCATCAAATCTCTGGATATCGGCGATCCCGATGATGTACATCTCATCGGGGTCGATCATGGAGATCTTCACCAGTTCTTTTACCTTATGAGGGAGGGCGAGACCAGTCGGTTCTATGATTATGATGTCGGGGTCGATATCTCTTTTTATGTTCTTGAGCGCGGACTGCAGCGTCCCCGAGAGGGAACAGCATATGCAGCCGTCAGGCAGCTCGATCGAATCGTACCCTTCCGCCTTCAGGGTGGCGCCGTCTACGCCGATCTCTCCCGATTCATTCACGAGGATAGCTACGCTCTTGTCCTTTTTTCTATACATTGAAGCTAATCTCATCAAAAGCGTTGTTTTCCCGCTCCCTAGGAAGCCGCCTATAATGTAAACATACATACTGTAGGGTAAACTGTGAGAATGATATATTAGTCTTTCAATGGGTTCCTTTTCACCGCCTTCAAAGAACCGTTCTCACGGTCCTGCGGATATTGTGAACAATAAAATATTTGTTGGATTATACATCCATTATGATGGCCGATATTCCGAGAGTGGTTATTGCGGGAACTCACAGCGGAGCGGGGAAGTCGACAATAACAATGGGGTTGCTGATGGCCTTAAAGAAAAGGGGGCTCAACCCCCAGTCCTTCAAGGCCGGCCCGGACTATCTCGATCCGATGCACCATACGATGGCCCTCGGAAAGGAATGCAGGAACTTGGATACGTGGATGTTCGGGAACGAGATCGAAAAGCTTTTTGTAAACGGGTCGGAAGGGTCGGGGATATCCGTGATAGAGGGGGTGATGGGGTTGTATGACGGCATGGACGGCATAAACGAAGAAGGCTCCACCGCCCATCTGTCAAAAGTGCTGAAAGCCCCGGTCATTCTGGTGATCGATGCGAGTTCCATGGCGAGGAGCGCAGGCGCAATGGCGCTCGGCTACAAAGAATACGATAAGAATACGGCATTGGCGGGAGTAATTTTCAATATGGTCGGGAGTCCGAGCCACCTGAGGATGCTGGAGAGCTCGCTCGGGAGCATTCCCTGCCTCGGAGGGGTCTACAGGAATGAGTGCATGGAGATAGAGAGCAGACACCTCGGCCTTGTACCTGCGGCGGAGAACTTTGATATGAAAAGATACGAAAGGATATCTGAGCATGTGGAGAGATGCGTCGATATCGACATGCTCGTGAAGATAGCGGGGTCTGCGCCGCCGTTCGGGAGAAAATACGAAAAGGAACCACCCGGGAAAAGCAGGGTGCGCATCGGGGTGGCCCGGGACAGGGCATTCAACTTCTATTATGTTCATAATATAGAATCAATGGCCGAGGCCGGCGCGGAGATAGTTCCCTTCTCTCCCATTGATGATGATCTCCCGGATGTCGACGGCCTGTATCTCGGCGGCGGCTATCCTGAACTGTTCTCCGCCGGACTGGAAAGGAACATCGGGATGAGGGCGGCCGTCAAAAAAGCATCGGATGACGGCATGCCCATATACGCCGAGTGCGGAGGCATGATGTATCTTTCAAAGAACATAAGCGACATGGAGGGGAAGAGGTACGAAATGTGCGGCATATTCGGGTCCGAATCCAGGATGAGGAACAGCGAGAGGGTGTTGGGGTATGTTCAGATGACCTCCAACACCGACAGCATCCTGTGTGAAAAGGGATGGACCGTGAGGGGGCATGAGTTCCACTACTCGGCCACAGCACCTGCTGGGCAGGAGAGATACGCCTTCGAACTCAGTCTGGGCAAGGGCATAGAGAAAGGGAAGGACGGGATGATGGCGGGCAATACCGTTGCAGGATATACGCATATACATTTCGCATCCAATCCGAAGATCCCGAGAAGATATGTCGATCTCTGCTACGAGTACCTCAGAACCTGACCGGAACGGCCATTAGAAAGATGTTTTATAAAGCTCTTGCTGTGTTGCGTTTTTAAATATGCAATTATTTTGTACCGCATCCGGCCAAAAAATATCAGTTTTAAGCCTTTCTATATATAAACTTTTGGCCTTCATTTATATTTAGTGGATATAACATCCATCCTTGATACAGGTTATATAGTGTACGGGGGATTCTATTGACGGTGTAAGTCGAGTTTAATCGACATGCACATACAAGGAGGAAAAAACTATGGTTAGTCCTAAAGGAGTAGACTACTCGAAGATCCTCACCAGGTACGACATAAAAGCGCAGAACGAGGCTTCCCCGGAAGCAATCGCGGCGAAAATGTTGCCTAAGGATCCGGTGCTTAAGAAAGTAGCTGAGACCGTTGTTTGGATGAAATTCAAAGACGTTGGCCCCGCTACAACCGAGGCACTGAAAACAAAAGACCCGCTCGCAATCATAAACGACGGGCTTGTAGTCGGAATGGAAGTAGTTGCGAAATTGTATGCAGACCACATCTACTATCTCCCTGAGATAATGATGGCCGCAAAGACAATGGAGATCGGAATCGCACTTGCTGAGAAGAAGATCGCCGGCGGAAGAGAGACGAAAGGACTCGTTGTCATGCACGTTGCCGAGGGAGACCCCCACGACATCGGAAAGAACATCGCCAAGGTCATGCTGACCTCGACCGGATACTCGGTTGTCGACATGGGCAAAGATGTGTATGTTGACGACGTTGTCGCAGAAGTCGTTAAATCCAAGCCGATGATGGTCACCGGAACAGCACTGATGACGACGACGATGACGGCATTCCCCAGGGCCGCTGAGAAACTGCGCGCAAAGGGAATCGGAATACCCTTCATGTCCGCTGGCGGTGCAGTTAACAGAGACTTCTCCGAGTCATTCGACCTCGGAATCTACTCTGAGAAAGCCCCGCAGACACCCCCGATCGCCGACAAGATCAAAGCCGGCTACGACTGGAGAAAAGTCAGGGCTGAGTGGGACGAGATCGTTGGAGGTGTGTAAACATGGCAGCAACAAGGTTCACAAAAATGGCATACTCGAGCGCAGACGAAATCGTCTTCGGAACCGCAAAATCCCCCGTGTCCTACGGATTCGGAATAAAGGTCGGTGCCGGAAGGGTCATACCCGAGCTCAACTACGGCCCCAGGCCCGGGACTGAGAAAGACCCGGCAAGGCTGAAGAAAGAATACGTTGACTACATTTCGAAAGACGCCCTGCTGAGAGCAGTCACGCTCGGATTCCCGGACCTGCAGCTCGAGACAGAGTGGATTTCCCAGATGGGTAACAAGAAATTCTCGACCCCCGTCGTTGAGGGCCAGAAAGAGATCACCGAGAAGTTCCACAACGAGTACGGTATCTGCACAGCAGTAAGGCAGACCCTGCCTGACCAGCGTGAGGCAGAGGAAGGACTCCGCCCGGGCATGAAAGGCAAACACCTGTACCCCGAAGCACTCTTCGGATGCGCGGAAGTTGCCTGCGAGAACGGAGCAGACCTCCTCTCGTGCGAGACAATGGGCGGAAAAGAACTGGCTGACCACGCGGTCACGACCGGAGATGTAGTTGCATTCCTTTACGGTGTAGGATACCTCGGCGCCATCGACATGGAGTACGTATGGTCCGAGTTCGCCAACATCGCGAAGAAGAGCAAGACGACCCTCGGCGGAGACACCAACTGTTCCGGAGCGAACACCTCGATGTTCATGGCCGGAGGTATGCTGGACCAGGATGTTCAGAAGACCTTCTCAGCTGTAACAAGAGCGATCTCTGCGGCAAGGACAATCGTCGCAATGGAGTGCGGCGCAACAGGACCCGACAAGGACTGCGGATACGAGGGACCGATAATCAAGACGATCACCGGAAGGCCCGCTGCCCAAGAGGGAAAGAACTGCCAGTGCGCACACGCTGACCTGCAGGGTAACCTGATGGCTCAGATCTGCGACGTCTGGTCGAACGAGTCCGTTGAGTACCACCCCGAATTCGGTGGATCGTCAGTCCAGTGCTGGCTCGGATCGTTGGGATACGAAGTAGCCCTGATGAACTGCGCTATCGCGACCGGCAACGAGAAGACCCTGAGAGACCTGTACATGATCACCGACAGGACAAGAGGCCCCGAGGGCTACATGCTCGCCTTCGACAACGCCTACAAGGTCGGAGAGGCAATTGCGAAAGAGGGAAAGAACATCTACCTCCGCGCAAAGGCTGCAGGACTCACGGCTGCAAAAGTCGTAAAAGCTGGAAACGAGGCGAAAGAACTCGGACTCACCACGAAGCAGAGAGATGTCCTCAACAACATCATAAAAGAGCTCGAGGCTCTGCCTGCTGAGGAAGCCAAGTTCTTCGAGTACTGCGACAAGAAGTACGCCGACGTGCCCAACTACACCAAGAAGAACTACGGACTGTAAGCCTGTAGCTGCTCTTGATGAGTTTAAACCCTTTCCAATTCATCTTTTTTTATTATCCATTCTCTGTAACAATCATCGAAAGGCCCGCGATCCTTTCTACCAACCGTCGATGTTTAACAGGCCAATGAAAGATGCGATCCGTACGCAGGCTAGATTTCTTTCTATTCTTTGTCCCCCTTTGATGCAGGCACGGGACAAATATCATAGTGCAACACCCCTAACCTGACGGCCACATCGTACCTGTGCAAGACCCATCTTTTCCATGACAAGGTCAGTGCCTGACAACAAAAACACAATGAGAACATCGATGTGCCAGATAGAAAATTTTTATTTGCTTTATGGGAATAAAAAAAGAAAAAAAAGAGGCTTATTCAGCCCTTTGGAAAAGGATTTGCTATGTCAGCCGGCTCGGCCACATCTTCTTTGATGTACTTATCCGCCTTTATGATCCTGTCCCTGATCTCCTGTTCCTTGGGTATGGGACCGAGGATATCGTCGACATTGCCGAACAGCTTTTCGAGGTCCTTCGGATTGGACACGGTTCTGTCAGGCACGTTTGAAGCGCTTCCGACATATTCGGAGATGCCCTCCATGAGCCTTGTGACCTCCATGGGGAAGAATATCTTGGACGAAGGGCCCTGACCGACGCTCTTCATGGTCTCCATTGAAAGCACCGAAAGCGCTTTGGAGTCCAATGCGGCCGCTCCGACGGATAATATCCTGAGCTTCTGTGCCTCTCCCTGGCTTTCAAGTATCAAGGCCACTTTCTTTCCTTCTGCCTCCAGGACCATGGACTGCTGAAGTCCTTCTGCCTCCAATATTCTGGACCTCTTCTTTCCCTCGGCATCCATTATGGCGGCCCTCTTAAGACCGTCGGCCTGAAGGATGGCCGCACGTCTCCTCCTCTCGGCGGACGTTTGCTCTTCCATCGAGTCCTTGACCTTCTTAGCCGGGTCGACCTCCCTGATCTCCACGCTCTGGACCTTCACTCCCCACTTGTCGGTATTCTCGTCAAGGATGTCCCTGAGCTGCGTGTTGATCTTCTCCCTGTTGGAAAGGATCTCATCCAGCTCCATCTCTCCTACAATGGACCTCAGTGTCGTCTGCGCAAGATTCATCGTACCGAACCTGTAATCGACGATCTGGAAGAATGCGTTGCGGGGGTCAGTTACTTTTATGTAAACGACAGCATCGACATTCACAGGGGAGTTATCCTTGGTGATGACCTCCTGGCGGGGAACATCAAGCACCTGTGTACGCAGATCGATCTTAACTACGACGTTAATGAGCGGGACGACAAAATTCAATCCTTGGTTGAGGACCCTGATGAATTTTCCGAGCCTCATATAGACTCCCTGTTCATACGGCTGGATGATCTTTACGCCACTCATCACCACTGCGATGAGTGCAACGGCAAGAACGATCACAAGCCCATACATCCAATCTTCTATCATAATATCACCGAAAGGATATCATAAGAAGAATATATAAAAAATGAGTCTGACTCACTCAAATCTCTTTCTGCCTGACCTTCACATGGACGCCTTCTGCGTCATAGACAACGACCTCTGTTCCGACTTTGATCACAACTTCTGAGGTAGCGCTCCAACTGTCGGAGCCGATCTTGACCTTGCCCCTGAGGTTCCCCGGCTTAACTTCGGTCTCCACAATGCCTTCTTCCCCTATCAGCGAGTCGACGACGGTCGTGGTCGGAGGCTCCGGCTTGGCCAGATATTGATAGCCTTTTATCGTTATCGCTGTCACTGCAAGTGTGACCACCAATGCCGCCGGCACCAGATACCATGACGTAAAGAAATCTTCGACAAAATACCCGATAATGCCCATCGCCACAAGGACCGTCCCCGGTATCACCGCGAAGAAACCGGGCGTCAATGCCTCTATGATCAGCAGAATGAGTCCGATTATCATAAGAATTATTGCTATTGTTGCCGGGTCCATGCATACTCGTATACACTATGAGCGTATAAAATTGTTGAAGAAGGTGCTGTGAGGAAAGAAATAAAATATCTCACCGCGCTTACATTTTCTACACTGAACGGTCGCGGCAGCGATCAAACATAAAAGAGGATGAGGAAGGCGATACTGTGTCAGACAGCAGAAATACAAAGATCGATCTAAGCGATGTGAACAATTATTTTGCGGTCGTGGACGGTGTGAAATACGACATGAGCACAACAATGAAGGACTTCTTCAACGCCGGCTTTACTGTCAGTTCGACGGACAACATGAATCAGATGATCGATCCGAAGAAAAAATTTTCCGATACATACCTGAGAAAGGACGGAAAAACAAAGTTTGCCGTTAAGCCGGGGAACAGAACTGACAAACCCATATCCAAGACAGAGTGCAGTTTGTTCAGCATAAGCCTGCACCGCGATTGGCATGACAATGTCTCCGTAATAGGCGGTCTGACGATAGGGAGTTCCAGAGAAGAAGTGGAAAAAGTGTTCGGCCCAGGTTACGGCGGTAAAAGAGATGTTTTCGGGGAAGAATACCGGCTTGCTTTCATTTTTGAATATGATGGTTCCGGGAGGGTAGAGAATATCCTGCAGGACTACAACCCGAAATGAACGTTGCATCCGATACCGAAAGAGAGAACAGAGGCGCATGCATTCTTCGGACTGCCGCAAGGAACCATATGAGGTGATAATATGGGAAGCGGATATTTCGCATTCACACCCGAACCCCTCGTCATCGATGTGATCATTCAAGATCCAAAGGCCGAGAACGGGGAACCGTTCAGGTATCCAGACTAGAATATAGATTGGCTGCATTTCAGTCCGACCCTTTGTGAAGAATATGAGGGCATGTTCGCTCCGATCGAAACCGCACTGCCGAAGTACTGCTGCGAATTTTTCAGCAGGAGGGGCGGTTATCCATACTTTTCAGGCAGAAACGACCCGGAGTGGGACGAACCCGCCATCCGGGCCCTTACCAGAATGACGGCGTTTATAAGAAAATGCGTTAAAGAAATGGGCGAGTTCTGGTATGTTAAGCAATGGACTGAAACTTGAAGGTGGACAGGGCGAGATTCGAACTCGCGACTTCTGCCTTGCGAAGGCAGCGATCTACCGGGCTGATCTACCTGCCCATATGGGTAGATGTTCATTGTCACAACAGATATAAAGTTTTCATTCAGAGGGTCCTGTTGTCTTATCAGAAGGCTTCGTGAACGCCGAAAAGCTCAGTATCCGAGATCCACCAGCGTCTGCGCTGCATTAACAACCGCATCCGGGCAGAGGGTCTTAAAAAGATCCCTTTCAATCGCTTTTGTTCTTCCTTCCGGCACGGAGATATCGCAGCCGAGGATGTCGCGGCAAACGATCGCTCCGTGCTTCTTTTTGAAGCAATCCATGAATTCCTCTGTTTTTTCATTGCCGATCTCCTTGGAGTCCCCGTATCTCAGGCCTATGACCAATAACGCCCCGGATACCGCTCCGCACAACTCTCCGCATCTGGCACCGCTGTTCAGGCTGAAAGCGATCTTGAATGCGGTTTGCCTATCGAGGCCGTAATCCTCGCAAAAGGCACCGAAAACCGCCTGAGAGCAATACATCCCGCCCGCAAACAATTCAGATGCAGTTCTTACTTTATCGTTCATTTCGATCACTCCTATGATTTGTATGCCGGTCCGTATTATTTTTGCAACATGGATCAATCATCCACATTCTCATCTTTCACATACTGAGTGGCCCAGCCGATCGCCGCGGCAAGAGGTATGAACACCAAATACCCCCAGGAGGGGTTGAGGGAGAACGTAGCTGCGAACACCGCAACTCCGACCACCGTCCCGACGATCGCGCCATACATCATATTGGCCTTTTTTCTTTCCGAGACCACCGTCACACCTTCCTATCAAGCACTTCTTCAGCCGCAGAGACCATCTTATCCACTATTTCCTTCGCTGCGCCGATATAGTTCGCCGGGTCCATTACGGAGATTATCTCCTTTTCGGACAGGACCTTTATTATGTCGTTCCTTTCCAAAATTGCCTCTTTCAGGTTGATGCCTCTCTCGAAGGCGGCCATTGAAGCTTCTCTCACCATCTCGTGCGCGTCCTGTCTCCCGATTCCTTTTTCGGTAAGCTTCATCATCACCGCTTCGGCCATGATCAGGCCGTTGGACGAATCGATGTTCTTCCGCATCCTGTCCGCATGTATCTCCAGTCCGGAATATATCCTGTTCATTTTCAGGAGCATGTCGTCCAGGAGCACGAACGCATGGGGTATCGTGAATCTTTCCGAGGACGAGTTCGAAAGGTCCCTCTCATGCCAAAGCACTTGGTTCTCAAAGGTGGGTATGACAAGACCCCTTATTATCCTGGCAAGCCCTGTGATGTTCTCCGAGATTATGGGGTTCCTTTTTTGAGGCATGGTCGAACTTCCAACCTGCTTTTTAATATCGAAGGGTTCGGATGCTTCTCCTATCTCGGACCTCTGGAGATTCCTCACTTCGGTCCCGTATCTTTCCACGGATGTCGCAATGTTCGCCAGAAGACATATCAGTTCAGTATATCTGTCGCGGCCAACGACCTGCGTCGCCGCCGGCTCATATGTGAGGGAAAGGTCCTGCATGACCAGCATCTGGATCATGCTGAAGTTCCTGCCCATTGCGGCACCGGTTCCGACAGCGCCCGCCATCTTGCCGGCGCATGCGCGGGGCATGATCTCGAACAATCTCTCTTTATGCCTGAGGATCTCCGCAATGTACCCTGCGATCTTGAAACCGAATGTGATGGGTATCGCGAACTGTGCATGGGTTCTTCCTATCTCTAATGTGGCCCTCTCTCTTTTGGCCATCTTCGCGAATGTATACAGTAACTCATCCAGATCGCTCTGGATGACATCCAATGCATCTTTCATCTGGAGGGCGGTGGCGGTATCAATGATGTCATTGGACGATGCTCCCAAGTGTACGTACTTCCCCGCATCCCCCCTGCATTGTTCGGTCATGGCCCTGACCATCGCCATGACGTCGTGGTTGGTCTCTTTCTCGATCTCTTTGATACGTTCCGCCTTCACGACGCCGGGTGAGGCCACCCTCGTGATCTCCTCCGCATCGCTTTTGCTGATGGTGCCTACTTCAGCATGCGCTTTCGCAAGCGCGGCCTCTACCTTCATCTGGTATCTTATGCGGCCCTCTTCCGAGAATATGGCCTTGATCTCATCCCGGCCGTAACGGTAGTCAAGAGGACAAACAGAGCCTTCCATTGGATATCAGATGCTGGATTGAATGAAATTATTTAAATGCAGGGTTAGATGAACCATGCATCTTCGATAATCGGCAAAAACTTCATGAAGACCCACTTTGAGGGCAAAGCTTGGGATACTCGGCGATATGAGAGGAATCCGTAGAAATCCTTATAAATGATACCCTTATATAACGGCTCGAAAGTGGGCCATACTTTTGCTTATGGCTAAGTCGAACGAACGAGTGATGATTTATGGATGAATTTGTGGAGGAAATACAGCAGGTTGATTCTCAGGAAGCACAGGAGTCGGCGCCAGTTATCGCCGACGCTCTTGAAGAACAGGTAGTGAAGGTCGAAGAGGCCCCGGTCAAAAAGCCGAGAAAGAAGAAGGCCGAGAAGGCAGATGCCCCAGAGGAAGAGGCGCCGCCGGAAGAGATACCTCTCGAAGAGGCCCCGGTCAAAAAGCCGAAGAAGAAAGCCGAGAAGGTAGATGTCGCCGAGGAAGAGACGCCTATGGCAGAACCTATCAAGGAAGAGACGCCCTCCGAGGACGCACCCTCAGATGAGGAGAGGCAGGTATCTCCGGAAGAACTCGCCGACCTTGAACAAAAACGCAGCATCCTCAACAACGATGCTGAGAGGCACAGACGCCTCAGGGACGAACTGAACAACCAGACCAAAGAGTGGAAATCGAAGAGGGATTCTCTCAACACAAAGGTCCGCGAACTCGTGGACGAGGCAGGCAAATGCAGAGAGGAACGCGACGCTTTCAACCAGAAGGTCAGGGAGACAAAGGTCATAAGGGACGAGCGCAACCAGAAGGTCACCGCCCTGAAAGTACAGATCGCCCAGATGAGGCCGGAGAAACCGCCCGAGGACAAGAACGAGATACCTGTGAGACAGCTCAAGAAACAGCTTCAGGACCTGGAGTATACCCAACAGACGAAATCTCTCGGAAAGGACAAAGAGAACGAGATCGTCAAACAAATATCCATGATCGCAAAACAGATAGACGAAAGAGAGAAGTCCCTCGAACAGAACGGAGAGATCAAAGAGATCATCCAACAGCTCAGGGACGCAAAGGTGCAGGCCGAGACCGCACACCGCCAGGTAGCGGAATACGCCGAAGCGGCGCAGTCATCGCACGACAAGATGCTGAAACTCTACGAGGAAGCGGACGCGCTCAGGAAAGAGGCGGACATCGCACAGGCAAAGTTCATCGAGTGCAAACAATCCGCAGACGAAGAGCACAAGAAGCACATCGAACAGATCAAATCGGTCCACGAGATGGACAAAGATGTCGCCGGCATGAAGAGCAAGAAGACCGCCGCCAAGAAGAAGAAGGTGGACAACGAGTCCAAGAAAGAAGCGAAAGAGATCTTCGAACGCTTCAAGGCCGGAGAGAAGCTCAGCACAGACAACCTGATGGCCCTTCAGAAATCGGGTTACCTCTGAAATATCTGCTTTCGCAGACACTTTCAAACCATTTTAAACACATTTTTACCCTATATATTGGAAAATGTTTATATAGCATTTTAACTGATTAGTGTCTACGGGGAAAAAGGTCAGTTTTGTAGAGTGCATCCCATCCCTTCTGACTAACTGGCCTGTTCCCGCACTTACAATATTCTAAAATATCATCGGTACATTGCAGGTGTGATCTCATGGTTCTGGAAGGATTGGGAAAGTCGCTCAGGGATGTAATATCTCACATAGGAGGTTCTTCGGTCGTAGATGAGGATCTGATCAGAGAGGTCTCCAAAGAGCTTCAGCGCGCACTGCTCCAGGCGGATGTCAATGTCCAATTGGTGCTGGAGATCACCAACAGGATACAGGAGCGCGCTTTGAACGAGAAGCCTCCAGCCGGAAAGAGCTCCAAGGATCATGTGATAGGCATCATCCACAAGGAGATGGTGTCCCTTCTCGATAACGGCGACGGACTGGCCCTGAAGCCGCAGACCATCATGATGGTCGGTCTCTACGGCCAAGGGAAAACGACCACCAC
>WRKC01000092.1 GCA_009778275.1 Methanomassiliicoccaceae archaeon | reverse complement strand
CCGTTCAGATACCCGCGGATCGTTCTGACAACCTCTTTCGCCTCTTCCTCCCTCGAGCCGGCGGAGACGAACTCTATGCGGGTATCGCTTCCTATGTCATCCCTCTGCGCGGATATCCTGGTTATGTTCCCGTCAAGCTCTTCCTTCTTCACGTCATCATTCTTCGTTGCCGGTATGTACAGCGACTCATAGGCAGCGTCGATGATGAGCTGCGAGCTTCTGTAGTTCATATTGAGCGACATCCTCTTGACCTCTTCAGGTATCTGGAACGGTACCCTGACAGCATCGTCGTTCAGCCTGCCTCTCAGCATGACCGCCCTTTCCCTGAAATGGGTTATGTTATCAATCGAGACATATCTGAAACCGTATATCCCCTGCTTCCAATCCCCCACTACGCACAGGTTCGGCTTCTTCAGGAGCATCAGCGCGATCATCAGCTGGTTCTCGTTCGTATCTTGGAACTCGTCGATCATCAGATACTTCACCCCCATCCTTTCCCTGACGCTCTTATCGCTGTACAGCACAATGAATGCGAAAGAGGCGACGAGCCCGTAGGTCAGGCGGTCGTCGTTCACGCAGCTCCTGATGTATTCGTAATAGGCATCGTGGATAAGTGCCAGAAGGCTGCTTCTGTCTTCATAGGCGGCATCTCTTATCATCTCATCCGGGAGAGGCTCCATCCTCGATATGCCGAGACAGGCGAATGGCCGGTTCGTCGGCTGTTTCTCGCACAGGGTGTCCGCAAGGTCGTGAATGCCGGTCGGGCTGGCCTTTTCATTCATGGCGGAAAGTATCATCCGGACCTTCTCCGGGTCGCCGTTGAGGGCTTTTCCGTCATCCCCGCCGAACCACCCCTTCCTGAGAGGGAGGATCCCTCTCGACATAAGTCTGTTGATGATCCCGTACAGCTCCGGAACGTTCTGCGAAGCTATCACTCCCCGGATACCGTACTCCTCCGGACGGGAGGAGATGAAACGATCGAAGAAATCCCTGAAATATTCGAGGTTCAGCGTTTCCACATCTACAAGAGAGGCGCCTCTCGTGAGCATCTCCTCCATCCTGAAGAACCGGCTTACCGCCTCCGGGGATTCCATAACCACCGAATAGCAGAACGAATCGAAGGTGCTTGTCTGGATGAACTTCGAGGCGGTGGAGAACTCCTTTCCTGCCATGCTCATGCTGCCTCTTATCCTCTCTTCCATCTCGCTTGCCGCATTCTTCGTGAATGTCAGAAGAAGGACATCCTTGGTATCCACATCCTCAATTCTGAGTATGTTGAGAAACCTCTCCACGATCGTGTGCGTCTTGCCGGTGCCGGGCCCGGCATCCACCACGATCATCCCTTCAAGGTCCTCCGCGATGGCCTTCTGAGAGGGATTGAGGTCACTCATCCGCACCATCTCCTTCCGTTTCTACGAGGTCTTTCGTACAAGCTTTGAAGAAACCGCACCTGCTGCAGTCCTTTCTCGGAGATGCCGGGAAGCTCGAATACATCTGCTGAGAAGCGGCTTCGTGGTCCGCATCGATCTGCGAAAGGAATCTCTCGAGGGTGTCCGAGGGGACGACCACTTCGTCTTTATCGTTATACAGGCCGGCAGATATTATTTCGGAGAGCTTTTTCAGTACTTTTGACACTTTTTCGGGGTTCTTGTTGGTGCTTTTCATACCGAGCGCGCTGAGAATGGAGGAGATAAGTCCCTTATCATCCTTCCAGGAAGCAGGTTCGGTCCCCGAACCGAATGCCAGATCCGCCAGCGTGCCCCATCCGCCGGTGATCTCGTCATAGGACCTTCCGAATCCGTCCCTGACCTGAGAGTCCGGGTCAGACAGGAATTCCCTCATGGTCTCTCGGATAAGGACCACTTCGCGGATGTTCTCCTTTATTCTGAAATTCTCATCGGTGACGGAGCGGACATCATTGTCCGCAACGTATACCAGGCTGAACCTGTGCGGAGGAGGCGAGTTATCCTTCAGCAGGGAAAGGTATATCAGCGGCTGGAACTCGTAATAGTGTTCCTCTCTGTTCATGCACATGCGGTCTTTCACCTCATCGAGGGAGGCCGCCTTTCCCGTCTTGTAATCGATTATCCTGCTTCCGACCACAAGGTCGAAGGTACCGGAAAGAGGATGCGCGCGGGATTCGAAGCGCGTCTCGGTGATGCTGCTGTATTCGGAGCAGCCATGCATGTCCATGAACATGTTCTTGTATTCTCTTTTCGAATAGTCGCGGTCGAGAGGGACGCTTCCGATCCCGAGGGAATCGATGAAGCGTTTGATGTTCGTCATGCACACCTTGATCTTGCTGCCGTCTATCTCCTCCATCTGCTGGTTCGAGAGGCCGGAATATCTCTCACGTATCATTTCCGTGTACTCATCCATCTTCCCTTCCACAAGTTCGGGATAGCAAAGATAGAACTCGGCGAACTCGTGGATGATGTTGCCGAATATCGTTTTTTCAGTGTCGGGGATCGAGATGAGTTTTCCGAACATGAAGGCGCGGGGGCAGGCGAAGTAATTGTTGTATGAGGATTTGGAGAACTTCCATTCCCTCTTCTCCGACGGGTCCAGTTGTTCCTCCCCTCTCATGACGGTCTCGCTTTGCACGGGGGGCATCCACTGCCCCTTGATCAGGGCCTTGGGAATATCTTTGAACCCCTCCACCGCGGCGTTCTCCGACGCGCCGTCGCTTTCCCTTATCTGCTCGAACAGCGGGCAGGGGCACGACTCCTTGCCGCCTCTCATGGAGTTCACGGCATACAATCTGGATGTTCCCTGCTGCAGAAGGACGGAGAATCTCTTCATGTTCAGTTCCGCCTCGGTCTCTCTGTCGATGTAGCCCTTCCCTATCTGGGTAACGGACCATTCCGGTCCGAGCCCAAGATATATCACGAAGGGGCGGTCCACGTAGATGGACCTCAGGCAGTCGGCTAGCAGCACGCCTCTTTTTTCGTCATCGGGTATCTCTTCGTTATGACGGAGGTCGTCCACATGGTTCACCGCATAATTCAGCTCGTTGACCAGATTGGAGGTAACCTTTGAATCTTTCAGCCGCATGTCTTCCAGAAGCATCTTTATCTGCGGACGGTGCACATCCCTTGCCACTTTGTCGCAGACCTCTTGGAAAGTGAGGCCTCTGACATTCTTCATCACATCGGCAAGTTCCTTTGTCCTCTGTTTGAGATGACCTTCTATCTTATGGAGAAGATATTCGTCCTCTTTCTGATCGAAATATCCTCCGTAACCGGAGAACAGTTCCCTGACATGCCTCACTCTGACCGTATCGTAAGAAAGCGAAATGGAAAGGAACTGCAGGAAATCCCTCACCTGAGAAAGGTCCTTGACCGATAATGTGTTCTTGAACGGTATCCCCCTGCGGTACAGTGCGGCTCTGACGGCGTCGGCGATGGGACCGGTTGTGTCCAATACGATGGCGGTGTCGTTCGCTCTTTCGGCATCGATCATCCCTATCGCATTCTCGGCAAGCTGCCTGTCGTTCCCCACTTCGTAGATACTTTCTATCTCATATTTCCCGTCGCAGAAAATGTCCACTTCCGTGTGATCGATCGGTATGAAGTGCTTGTCGAGATCGTCAAAGAAATCCATCCCGATGACCGCGACCATTTTCCCTTTGAAGAATTCCCTTTCTTCCGGAATATAGGAGCCCATGAGCTTCTCGGAGGTCCTGAGTCCGAGGAAGGAGTTGTATATCTCCTCGGACGGATCCGAATAGAGGTATTTCCGGACCTCCTTTGTGTACCCTCTTATCCTTCTTATGTTCTCCAACTCGCTGTGTATGTATTTGAAGCCGTACCCGGTCTCGTTGGATATCTCCGATATTATCTTCAGGTCGTCGAGGGCACCGGAGCCGAATATGGGAACGGCCTCGTTACCGGCGATGTGCCTGGGGGTATAGGCGAACCCTCCTATGCGGGGAACGTCTATCCTCGCGTTGAGCGCTGTCGCGAGGGCGGCATCGTTAGTGATGACTAGGTCATATCCTTTGACCTCTTCGTAAAGTTCGTCGATGCTCTTCGCGCGGCGCATACTATGAGCACACAATCAGGGTATTTATAGTTAGGACGGAGGGGCCCGAAAGTGGAGAGGATGCCAACTCTTTGTTTCGCATCCGTTCAGAAAGCGTTGTCAAAAGAACAAATGTTCGACCAAGATCTTAACGCCTATGCCGATCAGAACGATCCCGCCCAATCTGACGGCATTCTTCTGGAAACGCATCCCCAATCTCTTTCCGGCATAAACTCCGACAAAGGAGAGCGCGAACGTCACCACGCCTATCGTAAATGCTGAGATCCAAATGTTCCAGCCGGTCAGCGCTATGTTCACCCCTACAGCAAAGGCATCTATGCTCGTGGCAACGCCGAGGATAAAAAGAGCGCCCAGCGATATGAACAGTCCGTTCGTATCGGGCTCGTCCTCCTTTTCTGCACGGAACGTCTCCGCCAACATCTTACTTCCTATCAAGGCGAGCAGAGCGAAAGCGACCCAATAGGCATAGGATTCTATGTAGCCGCCGAAGACGCTTCCCAAAAAGAAGCCCAAGATCGGCATGATCGCCTGCATGCCGCCGAACATGAGCCCGAACGCCATCGCATGCCCGATCCTCACCTTCTGTATGGTCATCCCATTTGAGATCGCTACCGCGAAAGCATCCGCAGCGAGACCGAAGGCAATAAGGATCAAAGCGACGTAGTCCATTTCCTTCCTCTCATATGCCGCCTGTCATTTAACCACGCCGTGTTCGATACCGCCCGCCGCAGAAGGAACAGTGTGCGCCGGCACCCCGAAATCGTATCCAGCAGGCCGAGTGTACACGGCGGGGCAAATATAAAACATCGATTCTCAAAATTATCTTGAGGACGGATACAGCGAAAGTACAATTATGCCCTCGGCATAACCCGTGCCGTGTCTGAGGAGATATTCGTCATACAGGCGCTTTCAACGGGACCCGATGGCTTCCCTTACGATGAGATAGCGGACATTGCCGTCTGCACGGTGGACTTGGAAAAGAACGTTTACAGGACGGTATACCACAACCTCATCTATTACGACCCAAGGCATCTAGGGAAAAGGAAGCTGGATTATCTTTACGCCACAGGTGGGATATCCCCTGAGGAGATATACGCCGGAGACCCGGAGAGGAAGGTGGCGGAGGAAGTACTGAAGATCATCGGCGGGAAGGAGATAGCGACATTCGAGTCAAAACAGGAGTTCGGAAGATACATGTCATTTGATCCTTGGGACATAACATACCGTTCGACGGTGATGCCGTCCGTCTCATCGAAGATGCCTATCAGCCTCAAATGCAGGGACCCCTCCGATGAACCCGTCACGATAAGAAAAGCATACAGAAGGCTTCTGAAGAACGACCCCGCGCAGGTCGGGACTGGTAGAAGATCCATACATTTGGCACAGATGACCTCTGAACTCATGATCCACATGAGGGGCAAAGGCAAATATTAAAATCTGAGCACCTTGAAGATCGAACCGAATGTGGTCTCGATGAAAGCCCCTATCGCCGCGGAGATGTAGATGAGCAGGAATATCACGAGCACCACGAAGAGCAGGATCGCGGAAAGGAAACCCGAATTCAACATCTTGAGGAACAGCGCCAGGAACCCCCAGAACAGTACCAGGCCGGCTACAAGGAACCAGTATCCCTTTTTGTCTTTCGGGTGAAGGTATATCAGCCCCAGCCCGAGCAGGCCGATGAAGGCTGGGAACACTGCAAGGAACACCGCCGCCGCAGGTATCTTTCCGAAAAGCCCTTTCTTATTGCCGTCCGCAGTACGTTCGCGCACATTCGGCGTCGGCTCCCTGGGTATCTCCCTGAAACATCTTGGGCAAGTCAGGTTGTTCTTCTGAACATATTCGCCGCAGTAAGGGCATTTCTTCTGGGTCATCTCTTCGGTTTCCCGGCCTTGAAGCCTATGGCGGTGGCGGTGGCGATGAGCTTCCCCTCGGAACGGAGCGCTACGTCGACCGTCATGAGGGAGTTGGATTCGTTGACCAGTTTAGCTTCGGCCTCCATCACGTCCCCGAAGCAGGGGCGGTGATAGACGATGTTGCACGAAAGCCCTACTGTGCGGACATCCATGTTGCATATCACGGCGAACGTGTGGTCGACGAGACCGAAGGAGGCTGCGCCATGTACCACGCCGTTGCTGTTGAGGTCCCCCGGGAACACTTTCTTTTTCATCACTACCATTTTTTTGCTCGCACTGATAAGTTCTATCCCGTGTTCCACCGCATAAGGCGCGTTGCACATCTCATAGAGGTTGTCCAAATGTTCATGCATCTCGGGGTCGACCAGTCCGCGCAGGGTCTCCATATCCATATCCGAGGTATATGCGGGGTCGTATTTAATCGGATAATATGGTCAGCGGGATGCCATTTTCGGTACTTTCGGATAATTAGGAGACCTCTCCCGTGATAGTTCATATAGCCTATACGCAATGAGAAAATTGCCCGAAAGCGGAGAGCCCGGCACCAGCTCTCTTACAGCTGGGCACCGGGACCGCCCGGGAGGAGGTGATATAATGGCCAAATCCTGGCGTCTCAGGGTTCGGGTTACCACACACCCGTCTGGCACGGTTGAGATCATTATCGATCTTATCCCGCCTTGAGAAGTGTGATCGGCTGGCCCCCGTATAGGGCTCCCGGGCTCTGCCCGGGTCATACCATCTCCGGAAAAGAGAACGCATTACGCCATATATACGTTTATCTTATCGAAAAACGACGTATGGTCTTTACTATAAAGGACCACTTTCGGCATTTTCGGACAATTCGGAGACCTCCCCCGTGAGAGTTCATATAGCATATTTGCAATGAGAAAATTGCCCGAAAGCGGAGAGCCCGGCACCAGCTCTCTAACAGCTGGGCACCGGGTCCGCCCGGGAGGAGGTGATATAATGGCCAAATCCTGGCGAATCAGGGTTCAGGTTACCAAATGCCTGTCTGGCGAGATCGAGATCGTAATAGATCTTACCCCGCCTTAAGAAATTTGGTCGATTGGCCCCCGTAAGGGGCTCCCGGGCTCTGCCCGGGTCATACCATCTCCGGATAAGGAAATGAGTTACAGCGTATAAACAATTATCTTATCAAAAAAGCGAAAAAAAGAGAGAACGGCAAATAGATTAAAGCAAACACATATGGAGGATAACATGGCAGAGACGATAACGGTGACCCAACTGAACACGAGAGTGAGGTCCATCCTATCGGAATCGAAATCGATAAACGACATCTGGGTCACGGGGGAGCTCTCAAACGTCAAAAAGTATACCTCGGGACATTATTATTTCACGCTGAAGGACAGCACAAGCGAGATCAGAGGTGTGATGTTCAGGCAGTCTAGGTCGAGGATAGACTTCGAACCACAGGAGAACATGAAGGTGACGGCTTTCGGAAGGGTCGACCTGTATGTGGAAAGAGGGTCGTACCAGTTCGTCGTGGAGACGATGCAGCGGTCCGGCGTGGGCGACCTTTACCTGGCCTACGAAGCGCTGAAGAAGAAACTCGAAGCGGAAGGCATCTTTGAGATCTCAAGGAAAAGACCTCTCCCGCAATACCCGAAGGTGATAGGAGTGGTGACATCCCCAACGGGTGCGGTGATACATGATATAATCACAACGACCCGCAGGCTGTTCCCTGCGGACATCCTTCTTTACCCGGCGCAGGTACAGGGGGATGGCGCGGCCGAGTCGATAGTAAAGGGCATAAAAGCTCTCAACAAGGAGAAAGTGGATGTCCTCATAGTGGGAAGGGGAGGAGGGTCGATAGAGGACCTTTGGGCCTTCAACGAAGAGATCGTTGCGAGAGCGATCGTAGCATCCGAGGCACCGGTGATATCCGCTGTCGGGCACGAAACGGATTTCACCATAGCGGATCTCGCGGCGGACGTAAGGGCCCCCACCCCCACCGGGGCTGCGGAGCTTGCGCTAAGGGACCGCAAAGAAGTGAAAAAGCATCTTGAGACCGATATGATAAGGGTGAACAAGGCCTTGTCAAGAACATTGGACAGGATGCACTACCGCTTTAAGATAGTGGATTCCAAACTCTCTCCGAAACGCGCGGAGCAGAGGATATCGTTGCACTCGATGAGGCTGGACGAATTGCATTCCAGGATGAATTCCGCACTGAAGGAAAGAGTGGGCGTGATGCGCAGAAGATTCATCAGACCGGATTCGAGCATGGATGCGATAGTCAGGAGAAAGCTCGAGAACGGCAGAAAGGATCTTCAGAGGTATTCTGAGAGACTTGAAAGCATAAACCCGGTGAAAGTGTTGGACAGAGGCTATTCTCTGATCACCGACGAGAGCGGAAGGACGCTTACGAGCGCGGGGCAGATGAAGGCGGGCGCCGGCATCAGCATAAGGATGAAGGACGGAAAGGCAGAGGCAGAGGTAAAGAAAGTGGAGATGAAACAATGAACGCAGAAGAAATGACATTCGAAGAAAGCCTGAAAATGCTGGAGCAGCTCGTGAACGAACTGGAGAACGGCAATCTGGAATTGGACAAGGCATTGGAGATATACGAAAAAGCGATCCTGCTGAGGGACAGATGCAAAAAGATCTTGGATGAATGCGACCGTAAGGTCCAGAAGATGATAGAGACATCCGAAGGCATCAAAAAAGAGGACTTCGTCATTGAGTGATCCACAGAACAAAATTGTTCTTCTGCGACCACTTAAGCGTATCTCTGTAAAGATCGGTGCCTTTGAAGTATTCAAGACCGAATGCCAGCCGCAGCGCTCCGCTAACCTGGCCGCCGTTGAGGCCCTTGCTGTTGTATGAGCCGAACGCCTCCGACAGACCTATGGCAAGCACACATACGGCATCGTGCCCCCTTGCCGCTATCCACGGGTCGTCGAGGACCTCTTCCTCTTCTGCTATCATATCTGCAAGTTCTTTCTTGCCTATCCCTTTGTTCAGCGATTGGGAGAATACCTCCTCAATCATCTTCCTCACGTCGATGGCGAGGGTATTCTTGTTGATGAAAGCGGTATGATCGATGTTCTTGAAACTCAGGCCCATCTTATCTCTTGCGGATATGAACATGAGGAGCCCCACGGGATACGAGGACCTGGCCACCACATCCCCGACCTTTCCGTATCTCTTTTCAAAATCCTCAAGGAGTTCAGGGTCGGAGTACTCAACGAGGACATCGTCCATCGCCCTAGTGCTCATTATCATCGTTTCCAGATCTCTTTTGTCAGAAAGGAATATTGGCGGGTTGTAGGTCTTGCCGTACAATCTGTCGATATCCGCATCGATGATGCCGATCGTTCTCTTGTCGTTCCTTCGCCCCCAAACCTCGGCCACGGACCATCTGACGTTCTCTTTGGAAAAGGCGGAGACTATCTTCACCTCATCCTTGTCTACGAATTTGCCGAAGAGCCTGCTGTCGGTCACGCCCTCGACCACGATGATGGGCCCTTTATGGTAGGACCTCAGCATGGATATGGTGTTGGCGATATCCGACGATGTCAGATTACCTATCATTTCCCACCTTGAGTTCGACGGTGAGGTCCCAATTATCGTGTATGATCTGGGGGGAATGGGTCGCAATGATCACATGCATGCCGCGCAGCCTCGCTATGTCCGAGAATGTTTTTCCCATAATCTGCTGCCATCCGACATGGAGGGATATCTCAGGTTCGTCGATTATGACCAGCGATCCGTTCTTTGCTTCGAACAAAAGGAGGTAGAATATCACCAGTATCTGCTTCTCCCCGGAGGACAGCTTATCGAGCGGGAGGGCCGCGCCGTTATCCATTCTGACGCTCAGGATATTGCTTTCGTTGATGAAGACATTCTTGTTCACCAGAAAGTCATTCACTATATCCAGATAGACGATTGCTGATTCGGAGAGATCGTAGTTCCTTTTCACATACTCTTCCACGGAGAAAGCGAGGTCTTCGTAATCCTTCCTGTATCTCATGATCTCGAATCTCGACGGAGGGAATCTGTATCCCCCGGGCATACTCGGCTCAATGCCGGCGCGTTTGATAAAGTCCAGTTTCGCCTTGAGGTCCTTGCTCCAGAATTCAAGCTCCGCATCCGTGCACTCCTTTCTGCCAGATTCTGGGACGCTCACGAGACGGTCGTTCTCCATCGCGTTCTTCAGTCTGTCTGTCAGCCTTTCCATGTAAACGTCCAGCGCCAGCCTGAGGGTGTCTCCGCAGGAGACAACGGATCTGTCAGGGGGGATGTAAAGAACATCCAGGATGTTCCTGAGTTCCTCGACGGATATCTCCTCCTCAAGCTCGTTCTTCTGCATCTGTATAAAAAGGGTTCCCTCTTCATTCTCCAAGATGAGCACGGTGTTATCGCTGAATCTCAGGTCCATCCTTTTGAAATTGACGTTCTTCACCTGATCCAAGTTCCCGCTGAGGATATCGGAGACGAGCCCCATAAGGGTGGATTTGCCGTATCCGTTAAGGGAATGGATGAATGTGATATAGCCGCCGCTTAGAACGACGTCATAATCGTATTCGCCGAACAGGCCATATACGGAGAACCCTTTGAGCATCATTTTTATCCTACCTTAATCGGCTTGAATGTATTAATATGAACCCATCAACATCGGTCCAGAGCGTATCGTACGGCACGCCGGGATCCCTGAATGATACGAACTTCATCTTTTTTCCCGGAAGAGGCACTTAATCTTTATCTTCATGAAAGAGATATAAGCGCAGATGGACAAAGAGAAAGTACTGAAAGAGATACAGTCCAGCATAAAGGCGGGTAACACCCGCCTGGCATCCGAGCAGATCATGGCACTGGCGGACTATTTCTCGGACGACGCCTTCACGCAGCTGACCTGCGCTTCGCTTCTGAAGGTCATCGAGGACGAGAAGGGTGCGGAGAGGATCGCAGAATCCATCCCCGGAAAGGTCAAAGACAGGGACAGGCTCGAGGCGGCAAAAGGCCTCCGCGGGATAGGTTTCCCCGCCGAGGCGGAGAAGGTGCTTTCCGACGCCGCAGAGAATGCGGAGGTCATCAGAGAAAGGATGCGTGCGTACTTCGACCAAAGGAAGTACGCCGAGGCCATCGTATCATACGGACAGCTGTCCGAACCGTCGCTGGAGGACGAGATAATAATGGTCGGGTCAGTATCGGCCAACAAGGAACACACCCGCGCCGCCGAGCTGGCAAAAAGTCTTCTCGAAGAAGCGCCGAACGATCCGGGAGTGCAGAGGTGTTACTGCGCCGCATTGTCCGCTGCGGGAAGGTCCAAGGAAGCGGAAAGATTCGTGAAGGATAATCTAAAAAAGAACAGATCGTCGCCGGATGCGGATGCCCTTGCCGCTTATTTTCTGTGGACGGAGGGAAAGACGACAAGCGCGGGCGCATGCGCTTCCAAGGCTATCAAAGGGGACCCCGACAACACCATGGCGATGGAGATACTCGCCTACTGTCTCGTCGAAAAAGGGAAACTCAAGGAAGCGAAGATCGTCGCCGGCGCGATCAATGAGAAGGAACCGGGGAATCCGGCGGTCGTCAGGATACTGGATATGTGCAGGATCGCAAAGTGATCAGGTCCTTCCCTTCTTCGGGGAACGCATGCTCATCCTCACATCGGGGATAAGGTCCCTCCAGAATGTTCTTGTGAAAAGCAGAAGCGCTATCACCACCTCAAGACGGCCGACCCACATCATGAAGGAAAGGAACACCTTTGATATGCCGCTCAGTTCGGGGACGGCGACACCGCCGGTCTCTATACCGACATTGCTGATCGCGGATATGGACAGCCCCAAGGACTCCGATATATCAATGCCGGGTTCCGATACCAGCAGGAATATCGTCGATACCAGAAGGGCGATGATGAACATCAGGACGACGACCATGGCGGAAACGACGGCATCGGAACTCATGGAACGGCCGTCCACCCTGACATCCCTCACCGAACGGGGGTGGAACATCCTATATATGCCGTTGCTGACAAAGGATTTTATGATCAAGAGCCTGTAAATCTTGATCCCTCCGGACGTTGAGCCGGACATGGACCCGAAGAGCATGACCAGCCACATTATTACTACGGCCGCCAACGGCCATGCCGCCTGGTCCGCTATCTCGTATCCCGTGGTCGTCCCGAAGGATACCACAGTGAATAAAGTGTACCAGACGGTATCCCGCAGATCGACCGCAAGGATATCATCCGCATTCATCAGCAATATGGCTATTATCGCCACTGTCGCAGCAAGGAACCATACTATAGTCCAAATAAACTCTTGGCTCTTTCTGTAGGAAGAGAACTCTCTCTTGTTAATGGCGCGGTAGTGCAGATAGAAGTTGGTTCCCCCCAGGAACATAAAAGCAAGCACGATCACCTGTACCGGAAAGGAATATTCCGCCATGTTCCCCCCGCCGGCCATGAAGCCGCCGGTCGATATGGTGGAGAACATCATCGTGATCGATTCAAAGAGTCCGACCCCGCCTATCATCAGAAGGAAGACCTCCACCGCCGACAGGAGGACATATATCGAAATGAAGTTCCTGGCGGCGCTTTTGATCCTCATCGAGAAGTTGTACGCCTCCGATCCGGCCAGCTCATTGTTCACGAAAGCCTTCCCTCCGATCCCCATCATCGGTATCAGGAACAGGAAGATCATGACGACCGCTATACCTCCCGCCCATTGAATGAGCGCTCTCCAGAGGAGTATGCTGTAGGTCATGGAGGGTTCTCCCATGGCCGACAGGCCGGTGGTGGTGAATCCGCTGACACTTTCGAAAAGAGAATCGATGAACGAGAAGCCGTACAGGAAGAAAGGTATCGAACTCACGAAGAAGACCACCCACCATGCGGCGAACATAAGCATCAGCCCGCTGGCGGGTTTGATCATTTCCACGTTCCTGAAAAGTAAGTATTGCAGCGTTCCCAATATCAGAAGGAACGGGACGGGGTAGATGAATATCCATGGGTCCTCCCCATACAGCAAAGCGGTGACAGCCGGTGCGATAAGGGAAACGCCCAGGATGATCTCGATGACGCCGAGGATCTTGACGGAGCTGCTCTCCCATCTGGCGATGTTCTTCACGCGGGCCTTCGCCGAACGGAACATGTTCAGAACTCCAAAGGCGTGTTGTGCCCGAAAAGTTTTGAGAACTTGACAGGGTCCACCATATGCGTGAAAAGGAGCAGTTTGTCCCCTTCCATGAAAACGGTGTCCATGCGGGGGTAGATCATCGTCTCCTCCCTTTTGACGGCGGCGATCCTCACTCCCTCGGGCAGATTGATGTCGCCGAGACGGCCCTTCAACAGGTCCGACCGCTTCTCTACGGTCACACTGAAGAAGAATTCCTGATCTCCCTCTATGGCAACGATGGCATCCTCGTCGAATATCAGGTGTTTGGTTATCTCGTTGTATATCACGTTGTGGTACCCGATTATCGACTCGACCCCTGTGTATCTGAATATCTTTTCGTATTCTTTGTTGGAGTATCTTGAGATTATCTTTCTGGTGCCGAATCTAAGGCCGGCGATGCATGCAAGCAGGTTGCGTTCATCCTTTGAAGAAACGGCTATTATGACATCCGCCCTCTGAACGCTCTCCGACTTCAGGAGCGATATGTCCAGGAAGTTGCCGTTCACCACGGCGACATCGTCGATCTCCCTAGCCGCATTCCTGCTCATCGTCTCGTCCATCTCTATTATCTTTATCATTCTTTTTTTGTTGCTCCGGGCGAGTCTTTTCGCGGTCTCAACACCGACGACGCTCGCGCCGAGGATCACGAATTCCTTGGCCTCCTTTTCGACGCCTATCAATCTGTTGAAGGCTATGATCGATTCGGGGGATCCCAGCACCCTTATCCTGTCCCCCGCCCGTATCTCCGAGGTCTCGTTCCTGAGGATTACGTCATTCCCGCGGTTTATCGCAATGATATTGCATTCCGGAGGCAGTTCGATATCCAAAACGACCTTCCCGACAAGATTGTGTCCATCATCGATCCTGAAGGTCGCTAGGTCGATGTTCATGCTGGAAATGTGATCGTACGTTATCGCATTCTCAAGGATGGCCAGCATCTCTATCTTCTCTGCTGTCAATAGCTCCGGCGAGATCAGGAGATCTACTCCCTCCACGCCCTCCTTCGACGTCTTGATGGTGAAATCCGGATTCCTCAGGCAGGCCACCGTACGGATGGAGGGTTTTATGCGTTTGGCCATGAAACAAATGAAAAGATTGCTGCCGTCATCTGGTATCGCTGAGACGATCACATCCGCATCGATCCTGTTAATGGCAGCCTCTATCACTTTCGGATTGCTGCCGTCCTCATGAAGGACAGAGGCGTTCAGTAACGCTTTCGCGTTTTCTGCTTTTTCGAGGTCCTTCTCCACGATGAGGACCTCGTGAACCCTTGAAAGTGCCTCCGCGGAAGTGAAACCTACAATACCGGCCCCGATGACTATTACTTTCATTGCAATGCCCGCATCAGACCATACGCCTACATGAGATTATATCTTTACTGCTTTGGCGTCTGACCGATCATCCTCATTACCGGGCCTTCCGCACCCTTGAGGACGTCTTCGCTCAGCACTATCTCGCCGGTACCGTTCTCTAAAGAATAGAGGATTGACTCCGGTGAGACCATCTTCATTGTCGTGCAGACGGCATGATCCAAGAAGATGAATGTTTTTCCGGGGTTCTCTTTCTCCAAGCGGTGTTTCATCCCTATCTCTGTTAGGACAATGAACTTTCGTTCCGGAGAAGCTTTTGAAAATTTGATCATCGACTCGGTGGACCCCACGTGGTCCGCGAGAACAAGCACTTCCTCTCTGCATTCGGGATGAGCCATGACGAAAGCGTCAGGATGTTTCTGTTTGGCGTTCCTTACCTGAGCGGCAGTGATCCCGTGGTGCACGGGGCAGAAACCGTTCCAAAGCCGGACCCTCATGCCCGTCTGGGATGCCGCATAGGCGCCAAGATTCATGTCCGGCACCAGGAGCACATCCTTTCCCTCGAAAGAACCCACGATGCTGACGACGTTCGACGAAGTGCAGCAGATATCCATTTCTTTTTTCGCATC
>WRKC01000091.1 GCA_009778275.1 Methanomassiliicoccaceae archaeon | reverse complement strand
CTGAGTAGTGGGAAATTGACAGTTGACAGGTTCAATTCGTCGACAATGATCGTATTTGCGCCCAGCCGCAGAAAACAGAAGCACCATAAAAAAATACTAAGGCGGGGAAAGGAGTCACCCCGCCTTTAAGGAGGTAAATTGAAGTTTTTTTTGATGTCAGCGATGCTCGATCGTTATCTTTCCGATGACATCCTCTTTCGGTACGGCGTAGATCCCGTCCCGGTCAGCCGGTATGGTCTTCTGCGGGCCGCCGGCAGAGCCTGCGGCAAGATCGGACGCGCCGGTACCCGACGCGGAATGTTTCTTAATTCTGATAAGAAGGAAGGCCCCACTACTGACATGCGCAAAATAATTCTTCGTAGAAACTGAAACTATTCCGCATTTGCTTGCAGCAAAACTGTATCTATGGAAGATCCCAAATAAGATCGACCAATTGATTACTCTCTTTGCCCCCCTCATCACTCGTAGCCCCCCCTATCAAACACATTCGTCACGAACGCATTCTCGTCGCCAATAGACGCAATAATGCATTTATCGACAACTCAGGATAAAGACAGAGCGCTATATATTTAACCTTTGCCGAATGGATTGCATATTAAGTAGGTCGGGGTTCAATCCATCTGGCAACCGCCTAACGGCTCGACCGCACCATCAAAAGAAAGAGAGATCTTTCCACGAAGATACCAATTGTTCACCGCAGCATCGAGTTTTGCCCTGATCTGCGCAGCATCGCCGTCCGCATCATTCACGCCCGCAAGTGCGCGGATCTCGTTGCAAGTTTCGACGGAGATGGTGTGTTCGTGAACGGAACTGCAACAGCGTCTCCATATGGTCAAAGGCAACTGTTCGTCAGAAAGCAGCCTGTCTATGATCTTGTTAAGAACATCTTCGTAGGACAGATTCATGTATTCGACCGCGTCCGACCCAGTTCCCACAATGACCCCGTACAACATCACTTCACCTCCGACACCGAATGACCGCTCGGTCCCGCAGCGGCCCCGATAGTTAATTCTCTTATAGTATATTGAACAATACCCGTTACAGCGGACCGGTGGCGTCTTGGATGTCTTGAAGATCGTTGTGGGCTCAATTCTCGGCGGCATCATGATCAGCTTCGGCGGATTGGCGTTCCTTCTTTCAGAGTACAAGATCGTCGGGGCCGTGCTGTTCACCGTCGGTCTTTTCGGCATCATGATGTACAAGCTCGGACTGTATACGGGGAAGATTGGCTACGCACTGGAGAATCCGCCGTCATACCTCGCGGAGATCGTCCTTGTCATCGCCGGCAATTTCATCGGGTGCCTCCTGATGGGCCTGGCGTTCCCCACAGACCAGGCGGCGGCGCTGTGTGAAGCGAAACTTGCGGTAAGCGACCCGACCGTATTCTTCAAGGCAATAGGGTGCGGTGTGCTTGTTTTCATTGCGGTGGATCAGTACAGGGTCAAAAAGAGTCTTGTCGCACTGTTCATATGTATCCCGGCATTCATAATCGCGGGATTTGAGCACTCCATAGCGGATATGTTCTATTTCTCGTCGGCAGGAGTGTTCACTCCGGAGGCCTTGATCTTCATCCTCATTGTGATATCCGGCAATGCGGTCGGCTGCCTTCTTATCCCCGCATACAAGAAATACGTAGAAAGGTCAGAACCGGAACCGATCGCCTGAGGTTTGCGGTGAAGAAGGAAAAAAGGAATGTCCGGGCGGGAGGCCCGGAGTTTCTGACCTCACGTCTTTTTGACCGAGGCCTTCAGCTTTTCGATGTAGTCGTTCCAGACCTTCTCAAGGTCGGGTCTCTGAACGGTCTCCATGACATACTGCGCGAACTCGTCGCCGGTGACGCCGGTGTTCCTCCCGGTCATCACCAGCTTCCTTTCGAACTGGACGCAGACGTCCAGCGCCATGTTGAGTCTCCTTCCTTTCTCGATCTCGCCGATGTGGTCCATCATCAATGCCACGGCTTTTATCATACTGCACGGGTCGGCATATTGGGCTCTGCCCTCGTCGACCATCCTGGGGGCCGATCCGTGTATCGCCTCGAACATTGCGTACCTCTTCCCGATGTTGGCGCTTCCTGCCGTACCGACCCCGCCCTGTATCTGTGCGGCCTCGTCGGTGAGAATGTCACCATACAGGTTCGGAAGCACAAGGACCTTGAAATCGGACCTCCTGGCGGGATCTATAAGCTTTGCCGTCATTATGTCTATGAACCAGCTGTCCCATTTGACCTCCGGGTATTCCTTACCTATCCTTTCCATCGTGGACAGGAACTTTCCATCGGTTGTCTTGACGATGTTCGCTTTTGTTACCAGGGACAGATAGTTCAATCCGGTCTTCTTGGCGAATTCGAAACCAGCCCTGATTATCCTGTCCGTACCCTGGGTGGTGGCCACGCAGAAATCCATTGCCAGGTCCTCAGTGACATCGATACCGTCGCTTCCGAGCGCATAGCTGCCTTCCGTGTTCTCTCTGAAGAACGTCCATCCGATGCCGAGTTCCGGAACGGATACCGGCCTCACATTCGCAAAGAGGTCGAGCTGTTTCCTCATGGCCACGTTCGCGCTCTCGATGTTCGGCCACGGGTCGCCTTTGCTCGGGGTGGTCGTGGGCCCTTTGAGTATCACATGACACTTTTTCAGCTCTTCGAGAGTGTCGTCCGGTATCGCTTTCAGGACGGCCGCCCTTCTCTCGATCGTCAGTCCGTCTATGATCCTGACCTCTGCTTTCCCTGCTTTTATCTTGTCCGAAAGCAGGAACTCCATCACTTTCTGGGCTGACGCACAGATATATGGTCCGATGCCGTCGCCGCCGCAGACGCCGATTATAAGTTTATCGAGTTTGGAATAATCCGTCCAATCTCCCTCTTTCTTGAGCTCCTCAACCCTTTTGAGTTGTTGTCTGAGCAGTTCGCCGTACTTTTCCTGTGCGGCCTTAATTGAATTCTCATCTGCCATTATATCATCCCCGAATAGAAATCCCAATAAAAAAACAATGGTAAAACGGCTGCCCCGACAGCGTCGGCCCGCCGCCGCATACGTAAACTTATTCGGGGCCATCCCCACCGCAGCGACCGGCCTTTCGAGGGGGAAAACGGATCTTCCGAATGTAAAGAAAAAGTTGCGCCAGCGGTCGATCTGGGAGAGAGGATTATATATACGAGTGTAATCTCACCGTAGCAATGATATTCGAAAGACTCGCAGACGTCATTCTGAAACGTTCGAAACTGATCGTTGTGATATGGATCATTGTATTGATATGCGCTGTACCTTTCATTCTCAAAGCGGGCAGCGTTCTCCAATATGACACGACGGACATGGCTGGACCGGATGCGGAATCCATAAGGGGCGCCGAAGTGATAGATGAATATTTCTATAAGCCGGACACGGCGATGGAATCGGCGGTCATCCTCGTAGCAAGTTTTGATACATTACAGGGGAAGTTGAATGCTTTAGGCCTGCAAGGCGCAATGGTCGCCGGGGCCTCGGGCTATACTTTCGTGGATAAGGACGGCAATACAAAGACAAAGATACCCCTCATAAGGATCAACGGCCTGTTCACGTCGCAGGATGATGAGAACAAAGGGGTCGTGTTCATTTCGGTGGGTTACGACGCCGAGTTTGACAGCAGCATGATTTCCGACGATACGCCGGAACTCAGAGATTTCATCAAAGGGCTCCTGCCTGACGGCAGCGGTGTGACAACGTACGTCTCCGGATCGCCCGCTATAATGTATGACACCCAGGTAGCGGCATCGGGCGACCTTTCGAAGATAGATGTGTTCTCCATACTGATGATCCTATTGCTGGTCGGACTGTTCTTCAGATCGTTCGTGACATCCGCGATGCCCCCGATGACCATCGGCGTCGCATTCGGGACGACCCTGTGTCTGATGTTCTTCATCGGTTCCGTCATCAACATCATGTACATGACGGAGATGCTGCTCATCGTCTCTATGCTGGGCGCGGGAAGCGACTACTGCATTTTCATATTGGCGAGATACAGGGAAGAAAGGGTCCACGGGGCGGAGCACGAGGTCGCCGTGAAAAGGGCGGTGACATGGGCGGGCGAATCGATAACGACGTCCGGCCTTGCGGTGATGATCGGGTTCGGTGCGATGTCGATCTGCTCCTTCTCCATGATAAGTTCGATGGGAATAATGCTCGCTGTGGGCATAGTCGTCGCGCTCGTCGCGGCACTTACTCTGATAACCTCGATACTGACGATATTCGGAGAGAAGCTGTTCTGGCCCACGAAAATGGGGTCGCTCATGCCGGGCGGGAAAGCTGAGAAGGGATGGCACGGAAAAGTGTCGCGTCTCGGACACAAGTACTTTACCAGCTCCGTCAATGCCTCCATTAAGTATGCGAAACTGATAATCGCGGTAGCGGTCCTTGTAACGATGCCGGCCGCCTATATCATGGCGACCTCCGACTCTTCATACGACATGGTCGGCGCGATGTCGACCGGAGAGTCCACCGACGGGATGTCCGAGATAGTGAAATTCTCCAACGGCGGCATGCTGATGCCGAACTACGGCATCTATGAGCTGCAGGACCCCATCGGAACAGTGACAGAGTATAATCTCGGCGATGCGACCATCGGCATGTTGTATTGGGCCAATCCCAGTTATATCACAAAACTATCCGCTTTGTCGTCCGCTTTGGGTGAGGATGATAACGCCGGAGAGATATGGGGCGTTTATTCGTGGTCTGAGTTAGCAGAGAAAGCGGCATCGGAGATCCCGAAAGGCAGCATGTCCGACCATGATTACGTAATGGCAGTCTACTCGAAAGCAACAGAGGACCTTCCGGACACGATAGGTAAAGGTATCCTTTCGCAATTGGAAGCGATAGTGGCAGGATATGAGGCTTTTCCCTTCACGCCCCCGGTGGCGGTTTACAACGACCCCACTCTGATAGCTTTGATGGACTACATCCTGAACTATTCCCTGGTGACATCCGTCGGCGGGGAGAGGGGCACAAGCACGTCGTTCGATCTGACGTACGTGAAGATCACACTGATCACCAAGGCCGAGGCGATGTCCGACCGCTCAATGGACACCATCGGATTCATGGACAGAACGATGAAGGAGTTCGCAGACAATAATCCGGACATGGTCGCGGCCACTTGGCTTACCGGAAGCGCCATCGTGATGTATGAGATATCCGAACTGGTCAGCGACGAGTTCCTGAAGGTAGAGATCCTCGCGGTCATCCTGATATTCATACTTCTGTTCTTCGTGATGAAGTCATACGTCACCCCGATACGTTCGATACTGACGATTCTGATGAGCGTCACCTGGACCGTCGCCATGACGCACCTGATCTTCGGCAGCCTGCTGGGAGTGGGAGTGATATGGATGATACCGATCATATTGATCGTGGTGTGCCTGGGTCTGGGTATGGATTATGATATCCTATTGACAACGCGCATCAAAGAGAACCGTATGCATAAAGGGCTGAGCAACGACGAAGCGATACGCTTCTCCGTGACGCATTCCGGATCTGTCATAACGATATGCGGCCTGATAATGGGCGGCGCTTTCGGCACGCTGATGCTCTCAAGCACGATCATGCTCCAGCAGTTCGGGTTCGCGCTGTGCTTTGCGATACTTGTCGATGCGCTTCTCGTGAGGACGTACATAGTTCCGGCTGTGATGCACCTCCTGGGGGACCTCAACTGGAAGGGCCCCAAGTTCCTTCACAAGGGGAGAACGGAACCTCTCGAGTGAGTACGGCACTCAAACCTTTTCCATACTCTTTCTTAATTCTTTCATTTTTGAGGACGGGTCTTTTGCGGTCATCAGGAGACTTCTTACGCATACTCCTTTGCAGCCGGCCTTCATGGCCGCTGCGGCAGTGTCAGCGTCGATCCCCCCGACTGCGTACACGGGTATCCTTACGGACCCGCACACTTCCTCCAGTTCCCCGACCCCCCTGCCCGGAGCTCCGGGTTTGCAGGAGGTCTCGAAAACGTTGCCGTAGATCAGATGGGTAGCGCCGAGCCTTTCGGCTTCGACCGCCTCGCTCAAAGAATGCACCGAGACCCAGATCTCTTCGTTACCGGTCAATTCATCTTTGTCGGCCAGCAGCGAGCCGAATGATATCTGTATGCGCCCGCTGCCGACGGCAGCCGCCGTTTTTATGAAAGAGTTCACGCAGAACTTAACGTTATGATAACAGCAGATGCGCGCACATTCCACGGCAAGGTATCCGTATTCTGTCTCCGAAACGTCCTTCTCCCTGAGTATGATCATATCGGGAGACGCGGCAGCTATGGCCTCCACCTGCTCCAAGAAATCATGTGCGGCGCTGATCTTCCTGTCCGTGATGGCAACTATCATACTCTCACGTAATCGTTGAAAACGGGCTGCAGGCCCCTGTCGGTCAAAGCCTTTCTTATCTCCGCCACATCCCTCGGGTCGGAGATGTCGAATTGGTCGTCGCCTTTCTTTTCCTCCGCATGCCCTCCGATCCCCACCGATACCCCCGCGGATATCTTGGTGGCGCTCAGCCCGACGATGTTGTCTCTGAACGTCCGGCTCTCCCTTGAGGAAATGGTCTGTCCGGAGAAAGGCATGAAGATGCGGTACGCCAACGCCACCTGCAGAAGTTCCCTCTCCGATATCGTTTCTCCGGAATATCTTCCGTTCAAGAACGGCCTCAGCCTCGGAAGGGAGAAAGAGATCTCGGCATGCGGATATTTTCTTTGCAGATAGTACGCATGGATGCCGCAGGCAAAGGCGTCCTTTCGAAAATCGCCCAGTCCCAGAAGGGCGCCGAAGGCCACGCCTCTCATACCTCCCATCAGAGCTCTCTCCTGCGAATCGAACCTGTATGAGAAGACCCTTTTAGGGCCGAAAGGATGGATCTCCGCATATCTCGCAGGGTCGTAGGTCTCTTGGAAAACAGTGACATAATCCGCGCCGCAGTCGCGAAGATATCCGTACTCATCAACGTTCAGAGGATAGACCTCGAGCCCGACGTTCTTGAAGTACCTCGCGGCCGTTCTCACGCAACCGCCGATGAATTCCACATCCGACATCTTTCTGGACTCGCCGGTCAGAATGAGTATCTCAGTAAGCCCCGATCCGGCGATCTTTGACATCTCCGCTTCGATCTCCTCTTGGGAGAGCTTCGCTCTACGTATCTTGTTGTCCCTGCTGAAACCGCAGTACAGACAGCCGTTGTCGCAGTAGTTCGAGGTATAGAGCGGCGTGAACAGGGAGACGGAATTGCCGAAGTATCTTCTCGTTTCCTCTCCGGCTCTTTTTGCCATATCTTCAAGGAATCTTTCAGCAGCGGGCGAGAGAAGGGAAGCGAAATCCTCTATGCCGAGACGGTCCTCCCCTAGCGCGCGAGAGACGTCTGCTGCGGTAAAGGAAAGAGGATCCAGCGCGGAGACCTCGGACAGGACCTTATCCATTATGCCGGTCATTTCGAATCCTCTAAGAATCCGGTAAGCGGGCTGGAGGCTTCTCCTCCGTTGTGAAGGACCCTGCCCGGCTTCGAAAGGAATGCAAGACGCCCTGCTTCGATGGCCGATTTGAAAGCTTTCGCCATCATCGGGATGTTCCCGGCCGTGGCGATAGCGGTGTTCGCCATCACTGCGGCGCACCCGAGTTCCATCGCCTCGCACGCCTGCGACGGCCTTCCGATGCCGGCATCCACGATCACAGGGAGGTCCAGCTCATCTATCATAATTTTTATGAAATCTTTTGTTAAGAGTCCTTTATTGCTCCCGATGGGCGCACCCAGCGGCATTATCGCCGATGCTCCGGCATCGGCCATCGAACGCGCGGCGGAAAGGTCCGGCATCATATAGGGCATGACGATGAAGCCCTCTTCCGCAAGTATCTTTGTGGCCTTTATGGTCTCGCAGTTGTCCGGAAGAAGATATCTGGAGTCTCTGATTATCTCGATCTTGATCATATCGCCGCACCCCAGTTCTTTTGCGAGCATCGCGATCCTGACCGCTTCCTCAGCGTTCCTTGCTCCCGAGGTGTTGGGCAGCAGCGTAAGATCCTTCGGTATATGATCGAGGATGTTCTCCTCCCCTCCGGCGTTAGCCCTTCTTATCGCAAGGGTCGCTATCTCGACTCCCCCGTTCTCCATGACCGCCCTCACCATCTCAAGCGAGAACTTCCCGGAGCCGAGTATGAACCTCGAGTTGAATCTCTTACCGCCAATCATGAGCTCATCGGTCATCGTTCACGGGTCTCCGTTCATCAGTATGGAAATGACGGTATTTGCCATATGCCCTGCGCAGATGTTCACCCGAGGGGACATCAAACCACCTTCCGCTTCTTCCATGTCTATGCCGTCACCGCATATGTACAGGTCCGCGAATAACCTTTCCGTCCTTATCTCGTTGGACCTCCCGTACCCTGCCATGCCGGAACCGGATACCACCCTCACCCCGGGACATTCCTCCAGGATGGTATTGATCAGCATCGCTTTTTCCGAAGGTTTATCAAAAGCCTCGCAGACGATATCGCACCCTCCGAAGATGTCGGGAATGTTGGAAGGGGTCAGTTTCGTATCGTGTTTTATTATCGTCGAGTAGGGGTTGATCCTTTTCAGCTGAACTTCGGTCGCATCCACCTTTTTCATTCCGATCTGGTCAAGACAGTAGTTCTGCCTGTTGATGTTGGTTATATCAACTACATCAAAATCAGCTATGATCAGAACGGATATCCCTGCCCTTGTAAGCATCGCGGCTATGTTCGATCCGAGTCCGCCGAGCCCCGCTATGCCGATCTTTGCTCTTATTAAGGTGCCGTGAACCTCCTGGGAGTACCTCGCGCGGAGGGCATCGTCCATCTCATCCTCGCTTGGGATATTCATCATCCACCACCAACGAATCCGACGATCTCAACGGAGTCATCTTCTTTGAGAGCGATATGAGCGTATTCCGATCTGGGAACTATCTTTCCGTTGAGTTCGACGGCCACGCGGTCCGGTCTGTGGCCGACGCTCAGAACAAGGTCTTCCACGGTCATCCGCGATGCCGGTTCCAGATCCTTTCCGTTGACCCTCATGATGCCACCGTAGAAGTTTATCAGATATTAGGCCTTACTTTCAATATCATGTCCTTGAGTTCATGGGCGGCCGCTGAGATGTCTGTTTTCGACACGACCGCGGAGATAACCGCGACCCCGTCCGCCCCCGCGCGGATAACATCCTGAATATTTCCTCTGTTGATGCCGCCGATCGCCATCACAGGAATGTCCACACTTTCTTTGACCGTGAAGACCGCATCAAGGCCGAGGCTCTGAAGCGCATCATATTTTGTGTAAGTCTTAAAAATAGAACCCACGCAGACGTAATCCGCCCCCATGGCCTCCGCCCCCGTGGCCTCCCCGGCGTTGTGAACGCTCATTCCGATGAGCTTATCGTCTCCCAGCAATTTCCTTGCCAACTCGATGGGAACATCGGACTGGCCGAGGTGCACCCCGTCCGCATCCGACATCAGGGCGATATCGATCCTATCGTTCACAATGAAGAACTTTGAGTATTCGTCGGAAATATCCCTGATCATCTTGGCCTGCTCAAGCATCTCCTTCCCGTCGGACTCTTTCATCCTCAGCTGTACGATATCGGCGCCGCCGGAATACGCCAGCCTAGCAACCTCCGATTCGGACAGACCCCTTGACAGGGCGCGGTCGGTTATAACGCAGAGTTCGAACATACTGCATAATAGGCATTGCCTAATAAAAAAATGTTCGAATACTTGGTCTTTTTCTGATTCGTGTGGAAAGACAACAGACAAAAGGAAACAATTCCATTATTCTTCTAACGCAGTCGATCGTGACAAACCGGCGGGTCACTCTTTTCCGAGAAGGAAGTCAATGATGTTCAGATGTTTGATCCCCTTGTAGTCTCCGACGATGAGCCGGTCAAGGGACAATATCGTTTTCGGATGATTGTCTTTGAAAGACAGCAATGTTCTGATCTCGCGCTCTCTTACTTCGGGAGATGCCATGCTTTGCGTCACCTGATAATATCTGACCTCGGACCCGTTTTTGGCAACAAAGTCGATCTCGTTGTCCCCCCTTACTCCCACGTATACATCGAACCCTCGCCTCAGCAGTTCCAGGAAGACGATATTCTCCAAAAGGTGGCCGGTGTCGTCTCCGCTCGTACCGAGCACGACGTTCCTCATGCCTGTGTCAGTGCAATAATATTTGCTTATGTTCTGAAGGATCCTCTTTCCCTTCAGGTCGTACCTGTCAGCGCGGTAGAATATGAAGGCCTCCTCTAACAGTTTCAGATAGCTGTCTATCGTGGTGTCTTCTTTGTGTCCGAGCTGCTTTGCTATGGAGGAAGGTGAAACCGGGCTCCCGCAGGATGAGAACACGAAACGGGCCAATCTGTCAAGAAGGGGGCCGTTCCGAAGGGAGCCTTTTTTCCTGTTGATGATATCTTTGACGACCACAGTGTTGTACACTCCCTCTAATTTGTATCTGATCGTCTCTTGAGAATCGTCGCGATCTATCAGGGGAAACGATCCCCTCAGCAGGTATTCCGTCAGATGCTCTTCTCCGGCTTTGTTCTTATCGTACCCGTTAAGTTCTATGAATTCGGAAAAGGACAAAGGAAGCATCATTATCTCGATGCATCTTCCAGAGAGCAGTGTAGCCAGTTCCGAAGACAGCATATATGCGTTCGATCCCGTGAGATATATGTCCGTGTCGAATTCGGACATGGCCGATCTCATTACAGCCTCCCACCCATCGATCTTCTGGATCTCATCGATCAGGAGATACGTCCTTCTTCCGGGAAGGTTGGCCTTAAGGAAATCGTGCAGCGAATCGGCGGTGAGCAGCTCTCTGTTCTCGTACAGGTCAAGATCGATATGGAAAACGTCGTTTTTGTTTATCCCCGACGATATCAGATAATCTGCGTACTGATTCATCAGTGTGGACTTTCCGCACCTTCTTATGCCGGTTATGACCTTGATGAATTTTGTATCGTCCTTTTCTTCGATCAGTCGATCCAGATATTGTTGCCTTATTACTGCCATTGTATTATAGAGATTACAACCGAATTATTTAAAGTAATTTGAAAATATTCGATTATAACCGAATTAATTGAGTAAAGCATTTAACAGACCGCAATATCGTCGAATCGCAACATGACATAAGAATATGATTCAAGTGCAGGCATCAGGATGCGAATGCCCAACCGGATCCTCTGATCAGAACTCGCAGCGTTTGCTGAGTTCCCACGGAAGATACATGGGGCGGACCGGATAGCCTTCCGTTTCTTTCTTGATCCTGGAAACGAGCTCTTCCGCTGCCATATCGATATCCTTGTTCTCAGCTCTGACGTAGACCTTCAGCATACCGCTTTTGATCTCGTTGTCGCCGATGACCGCGCTGTATGAGCACCAATCCTGTTTTGCCCTTCTGACCTTCTTGCCGACAGTGGCGTCGGTGTCGTCCAGAGATACCCTGATCTTCTTGGCCCTCAGATCCTCGGCGATCTTCTTGGCCGCCGGGACGTACTCTTCGGACATGGGCATCAGACGCACCTGCTCGGGGACTATCCAAGTGGGAAGATATCCGGGAACGCCGGTCTTCTCTATCTGTACCGCTGTGTCAAGAAGCGCGTACATATATCTCTCGATGGAGCCGATGACCGCGCAGTGCAGGATGATGGGGTGCTGCCTCTCTCCTTTCTCATCGGCATACGTTATGCCGAACCTCTTTGCGTTGCCGACGTCGATCTGCACCGTACCGATCTCTCTGGGCCTCTTCATCTGGTCCAGCATATGATATTCGATGTTGACCGTCCAGTAGTAATTGATACCTTCCGGATAGATATGGATCAGTGCGTCCCTGCCGTGCTGCTCGCAGAGCTTCCTCACCATCTCCTTGTTGTCCTCGAACGCTTTTCTGGAAGAGAAGTTCACGAGCATGTCGTAATCCCTTCCGATGTTCTCTATCTCGTCGTAGATCTTGCCGTCAAGCAGAGTGAAGTAATCCTGCGCCTCGGGAATGGTTGAGCACATAACATGGAAATCGGGCATGTTCAACCTCCTCGTTCTGAAACAGAGCATCGTTTCGCCGGACTGTTCCAGCCTGTACGAGTCGGCGACCTCGAAAGCGCCGAACGGCATCTGCTTGTAACTGATGTTCCAATTCCTTATCATTGCGAACTGCTGGTGGCATGCCGCATATCTTAGAATGAAACTTTTCTTCCCGGTGCTGATGCTGTAAAGGCGGTCGCCGAAAAGGTCTGCGTGCTCTTTGACGGCCGGCTCGTCCAGCGAGAACATGTTCGTTCCCTTGACGTTGTATACGCTGATCCCGGAGTTGTTGACGATATCTGTTGAATAGTCGGAGATGAGATCGAACATCATCGCGCCGGGAGAAGCGAGGCTCATGTGGCCCACGTCGGACATGGATTCCCATTGGATGCCGAACTTCTTGCATAATCTCAGATATTCAGGTTCTCCGCTCGACGGCGCCTCTTTTCCTAAAGCTTCCTTGTCGATCATGAACATCATGCAGTCGGAACCGCCTTTGTATTCCTCGATCGATACCTCTTTTCCGTCCATCTTCAGGACGAAATAGGCGTCCTTTCCCTTGGGAGCGGATTTCTCTTCCTTTCCCTTGAAGTCTCTGGACAGTTCTGAGAGCGGGTGCCCTTTGCATTTGATGTCGAACGCCTTATACCACCCGAAGGGCGCGCGGGACACCTCGGTCCCGGAGGATGCGATGATATCCCTCATCGTATTCAGCATCTCTATGCTGGCCTTGGGTTTTGCCAGATCGCTGCTCAGATGTGCGTACGGATAGAGCATCACTCTTTCCGCGCCGACCCTCTCCTTTGTGGCCAGGATATCCTTCGATGCCTCGGCCGCGACCTGCCGGACCTTGTCCTCGTCGTCGCTCTCCACTGTTATGAAGACCACCAGGACCTCTTCCATCCTTCCGTTGTGGAGGCCCTCGGGTATCTCCTCGGCCACTTTTGTTTTGTCCTTTGACTCGAACTCCATTGAATCGGCGTGAATGTACAGCGCTCTCATGAGACCAGCGTTCCTTTTTATTTCCGGCTTCTCCACAGAAAGAGGGCCGTTCCTGCCTTGTTGCATGCTGTGGGTAATATAATAAACATTTGAACAAGCATATGCATTTTCCAGAGAATCGCCCACATATATTTTTATAATGAACATACATTGCAAGAACCGGTATAATGGCTGAGGATGAGATTAAGGTCAAAAAAGAAAGGGACCCGATAATGACGGTCTGTTTTGTGATATTCTTAGTGGCCGTAATCGCCGTGTCGGGCGCAAGCGTCTACAACAACTACCTGAAAGCAGACGATACGTTCGCCGCAACGGGAAACACCGTCTCTGTGAACTACATAGGCACATACTATGCCCCGTACGGCAGCGATAACGCCGTTGTCTTCGACACAAGTTATTGGAAGATCGCGAATGATGACAACATCCTCAAGAGCAACGGCTTCACGCTCAACAGCGAAAGCAGCTACAAACCGCTGAGTTTCGAAGTGGGAGCGGGTACGGTCCTCACTTTGTTCGGCAACGGGGTCATCGGCCACAAGGTCGGGGATAAGTTCAATGTCGAGATCCCCGCCGGGGAAGGATACAACGCGCCGGATACAATGAAAACGATATCGGCATCCGCGGTGTTCACCATACCTTCGTCGGAGGTCCTCACCGCAACGCAGTTCAACAATCTCTACGGGTATGATCTGAAAGGATATGCGGAAATGGAAAAATCCGTGTACGGCTGGCCGGCCACAGCGTCTTACAACTCATACAATGACACGATAACGATGAGCTACCACCCCGTAAGCGGCACCTCATATTATGCGGTCGATAACGAGTTCGGAAAAGTGGCCCTGTCTGTCACTTCGGCATCCGGAGGCAGCATATCGTTCAAGTACGTCGTCTCTGACTTTACCGAGGTATCGAGGTCCGGTGCGGACATAGAGATACAGATGATAAAGGTCGACTTCGGCAAAAGCAAGTTCTACATCACATCCGTGACCGCAGGCAGCAACGGGAACGCCGACACTTTCACGTACAAGACGGTGGAGGAAAGGTTCAACCAGAAACTCTACTTCCAGATCGAACTGGTATCAATAGGCTGAGCACCGCTCGGCTTTTTCCTTTAATTCAATATCGAGCTCAGTTTGTACAGTACTTCGGATGGGTCCTTTCCAAGGATCTTCACGGTCTTGCCGGCCTTCTGATCGTTATCCGAAATGGCATCCGGGACCGAGCCCGTCTTTTCAAGGATGGCCTTCGTCGCGGTGCCCCAAAGGGGGTTGCCTCTTCTTCCGGAACGTACTGCGTTCAGGCCTATCTCCTCAAGGAGGTCCAGCGTGTCCTCCGCAGGGGATATGTTGAGCACGCATCTTATCTCCGGGTTCTTCTTCATCGTTTCCAGCAGGATGTATGAGAGATGCCCTGCAGTACCGAATTTCGCGGGGCCGTTCTTAGTAAGCACGCCGTTCTTGATGGTGATCTTATGCTCGATGGCGGCCACGTCCTCCGGGCCGGCCGCATCCTTTGTCGCATATGCTATGTTCACACCGTTCCTCGGCACCAGCCCCCTCGGCAGCCCGCTCACGATCCTTTCCGCCGCCGCATCAAGAGAATCCAGCACGTCGAACCTGTCGGAGTTGTCGCTCGGGCAGGATATGGACGCCATTGGGTTAACGATGAGTTCTCCCTTTCCCACGGCGTATTGGGTCTCGATCGACCTCTGGATAAGGTCCCTCGATCTAAGTACCGAGTTGACCACGTCGAG
>WRKC01000090.1 GCA_009778275.1 Methanomassiliicoccaceae archaeon | reverse complement strand
AGATCGAAGACGCCGGAGATACTTGAGAAAGGGATACTTCGATCGAAGAACGGCGTATCGATGTACAAGGACGGCACGATAAGGTACGACATGACGGATATGCCGCTTACGCATTTCAGACCAAGGGAGATCGGCCTCAGCGTGGAAGAGGCAAAAGAACTCGGATACCTCCGCGATTGGAATGGGGATCCTCTTACTAGCACCGAGCAGATCTGCGAACTGAAGGTCCAGGACATAATCCCGTCAAAGGACTGCGGGGACTTCTTGGTGAAGGTGTCCAAATACTTGGACGACGAACTGGAAAAAATTTACGGCCTGGACAGATATTACAACGTGAAGGACCGGAGCGGACTGATCGGACACCTTACATTCGGGCTCGCGCCTCACACGTCCGGCTGTATCCTTTGCCGCATCATCGGGTATTCCGATGTCAGAGGCTGCTACGGACATCCATTTTTCCACGCCGCAAAGAGAAGGAACTGCGACGGGGACGAGGACTGCGTTATACTGGCTCTCGACGGTCTGCTGAACTTCTCAAGGCTGTATCTTCCCGAGAGGAGAGGCGGACTGATGGATGCGCCCCTCGTTCTCACAACCAGGCTGGACCCGAACGAGATCGATAAGGAGGCCCACAACATAGACTGTCTCAGGAGATATCCTCTCGAGTTCTACAAGGCGGCGATGGATATGCGTGACGCGAAGGAATTGGAGAAGGACATGGACCTCATCTCAGGGCGGATAGGGACCCTGCTGCAGTACGAGGGGCTCGGCTTCACCCATGACACCAAGGACATATCTGAGGGTCCGATGAACTCCGCATACACCACGCTGTTGACCATGACGGACAAGATGAACGCCCAGCTGCTTCTGGGAAAGAAGATAAGGGCGGTGGACGAAAGGGATGTTGCCATCAAGGTCATCAACAAACACTTCCTGCCGGACATGGCCGGGAACCTCAGAAGCTTCAGCACCCAGATGGTAAGATGCACCAAGTGCGGAGAGAAATACAGAAGAATGCCCCTCTCTGGTATGTGCAACAAATGCGAGAACCAACTGAATCTCACCGTGTACGAGGCAAGCGTGAGGAAATATCTGGAAGTATCGAAGGAGATCAGCGAGAAGTACGAGCTTGACGATTACACCAAAGAAAGGATAATGATCCTAGAAATGAGCATGGACTCCGTTTTCAACAACGACAAGATCAAAAAGTGCAGACTCTCGGATTTCTATTGAAAAATGACCGCGGGCTTGCGCCCGCATTGAAGATCAGAGGTCCTCTCCCAAACGGGAAAAGGCCTCTTCCGATTGTTTCGAGAGCAGCTCCAACGCTTTGTCGAGGACCTGTTTCGCGGTCAGGGAACCGTCGGTCTCGTACCTGAAGAAGAAATTGGTGTCGTCTGCGCCGATCGACACCGCCCCTCCGGACACGTCCTCGCATTCCCTGCACATATTGCAGCTCAGCATTTCTTTTACTTTCAGTTTGCCGTTCTTGACCTCGAACACGCCTTTGGGGCATATGCTTGCGCACTTGACCACATGCGGTTCGGAGGCCTTCTTCTCGTCGATCGACACCTTTGGAAGATACTTGTACCCCACGCCGAAGGCTGCCTGCCATTTCGCGTGCTTCCTGGCTGTCCCCATCACCGCTGTGGCGTAGATGAGGACCGCCTGCCCGCCGGTGAGCTCCACCAGAGGAATGAACTGATCCTTGACAGCAAGGCTCGAGTTCCCGAGAGGCATCATGTCCCCGGAAAGGACCGTGCACGGCCCCATCCTGTTGATGCTGTACATTATCGTACAGCTGGGGCATCCCTCCCCTCCGCAGACGCAGTTCTCCTGGAACGTGAAGAGTTCATGGTCGGTCGGCACGGGCACCATGCCGAGCCTGTGAGCTACGATCTCGTCGAAGAGAGGGGTCACGCTCTCATACTCTTTGTCATCCGCCATTATGGGCCCGAGGTGGAACTCCACCTTGTCGATCGCCATTTTGGGGATGTCGGTGAGCATGGTCCTTCTGAGCGCGTTCGCTATGGCGGGAGAGGAATTCTTCAGTATGAAACTGCCTTTCGTCTCCCCCATTTCGCGTATCTCTATCTCCATGAGAGTGCCTCCTCAGACCCTGCGCCCTCTGCGACCGCCTTTCTTCTTGGTACCGTCGTGCGGGATAGGTGTGACGTCCTCGATGCGCCCGATCTTCAGCCCCGCCCTCGCAAGGGCACGGATAGCCGCCTGAGCGCCGGGCCCCGGAGAGGCGGATTTGTTCCCGCCGGGTGCACGCACTTTGACGTGTATTCCGACGATGTCCCTCTCTTTTGCGACCTCTGCGATCTTTTCCGCAGCCTTCTGCGCCGCATATGGTGATGACTCATCCTTCGCCTGCTTCACTACCATCCCGCCGGTGACCTTGCCTATGGTCTCGGCGCCGGTTATGTCGGTCAGTGTGATCATTATGTTGTTGTAACTTGCGTAAATGTTCGCTATTCCCCATTTAGCTGTCATCAGGCACCACCGTCCTCAAGTGTTATTCCCGCCTCGTCAGCATCGGCTTTCGCTTTGGCTGCCATTTCTTTGTCGGCCTTCGCTTTGGCTTCGGCCTTGACCGCTGCGTTAGCGGCGGCCTGCTCCGGCGATATCCTCATCGGGTGCATCTCATCCGTGAAGGGCGATGCATCGTTGTATATGACGGATGCCTCCTCTTCCCTGCTGACGATGTATCCCGGCACCGTCACCCTGTGGCCGTTTATGTGTATATGACCGTGGGTGATCAGCTGCCTCGCCTGTTTGATGGTGGTCGCCAGACCTTTGTCGAAGACGACCGATTGAAGCCTTCTCGACAGGATGTCGCCCTCTGAAAGGATCAGAATGTCGTTAAGGTCCGAGCCGGTGACCGGCAGCAGGCCCATGCGCGAACACTTCTTTATAAGTGCGTCCGCCTCGATCCTGGCCTGCGCATCTCCTCCCCTCAGACGGGCCTGGAGTTCTCTGGACTGTTTTCTGAAGTTCCTCAGGACCGTCTGCGCTTTCCATACCTCGGTCTTGTTCTTAAGGCCGAACTCGCGGACGATCTCCACTTCTCTCTTTATCCTCTCGCCCTGCCAAGGGTGGGAAGGTGTATCATACGATTTACGTGAGAATTTCGGGTCTCCCATTCACATCACCTCAGGATGATTTCCTCTGGACACCCAGCGTGAGTCCCTTCCTTCCGTTGGAACGGGTCCTCTGTCCTCTGACCTTGTGTTTGGTCTCGTGCCTTATTCCGCGGTAACAGCGGATCATCTTCATTCTGTTCACATCATCCTTTTGGATCATGTCGAGATCGTTCCCGATAAGATGCATGTCGGCCCCGGTCTCATAATCCATCTGCCTGTTGACCGCCCAGTGCGGGGCGTATTCGACATATGTGAGAATGAGCTTCTCCAGCTCCTTGACCTTCTCGTCGGGGATCGTTCCTATTCTTGCCGTCGGATCGACATCGGCCTTCTTGGCCACGATCTGCGCTACTCTTTTTCCTACGCCTTTGATGCTTTGAAGCCCTATGACGGTCCTCTTCTGACCGTCGATATCGCTGTTAGCGATACGGACTATGAAGTTGAAGTTCTCATCTTCTTTCTTCTCAGGCGCGTCCTTCTTTGGTTTCGCCATGTTCATTCCTCCGTAAATGTTCCCCCTTGGGGATGTGCTCAAGCGCCTTGTCCTTCTGGACGCGCTCTCAGTGTTCGTCTGCGACGGGTCCTGAGTTTACGTTACGGCTCGGATTGTGTTTTCCTTATTAAAGGTTATTACAGGAAACCTTTGTTTAATACTCAGAGATCCTGCGTTTCACAAAGTATCCGTGTTTGTTTGCGAACTCGCGGCACAGAGTGGTCTTTCCGACCTGCCTCGCGCCGGTTATCAGTGTGACCGGGTGCTGTGAGACGCTTCATTCTATGGCAGCGTAGACCGTTTTGTCTATCATGCTGAGAGATTCTATTGGATATTTGGTGTAATTTTTGGAATACAACTCCAAATTTTTCATAAAGTGTGAAAAAAATAGAACTTTACAAGGAACACGACTTTGAGAAAATTATAGTGCCGAAGACCGGATTCGAACCGGTGAACTCCTACGAGAATGGATCTTGAGTCCATCGCCTTTGACCAGGCTTGGCAACTTCGGCTTGTTGGATTCTGTAGTGACAGAATGTAGATAAAGCTTTACGGGAGGGTGGTCACTTCCGCCCTTCCGTTGGTAATGTAGAAAGTGTGCTCGAATTGCGACACCATTCCCTTCTTCGTTTCCACCATCTGCGCATAGCTTGTGAGGACACCGTGCCTGACGAGGTCCTTCACACATTTCTCCGCATCTGGGAAATCGCAGCTCCTGGCACAGAAAGGGAAGGATTTGAATTCCTTTTTAGCATATTCGAAGAACTCCTGCGACCTCGGATCTGCCAGCTTCCTTTCCCTTACTATCCTTACTATGTTGCCCGGGGGGCCATCGTCGACCGTTCCTCCCCCGTCTGTCGCAAAGGGCTCGATCGCTATCACCATTCCGGGCACGAGCCTGCCGGCATCCCCGTTGTTGTAGCTCGGTATCGATACGCCGGCGTGCAGGTTGTACGGTTTTATCTGATGTCCGCAGAGATTGACGATCGGCCTGAAGCCGTCCTGCTTCATGGACATCTCCACTGCCCTTCCTATCTCACCGATGGGCGTCCCCGCTCCGACGAACTCCACTACGGTGTCTCTGGCACGCTTCGATGCCTCAATGAGGTTGCGGTACCTTTTCGTGCCAACCTCCACCGTCCCCGCGGTATCTCCAACGTACCCGTCTACCTCGGCACCGCAATCCACTTTGACCACATCGCCTATCTCGAACACTTTCTTATCGTCAATGCAGGGGGTATAGTGGGCCGCGACCTCATTGATGCTGATGTTGCAGGGGAACGCAAGACAGCATCCTTTCTTTCTGATGTATCCTTCGACCTCCTGCGCGACGTCGAAAAGTTTCACTCCCTCCCCTACCATGTCCATTCCGAGGGACCTCGCCGCGGAGGCCACTTCCCCGGCTTTCCTGAGTTTGGAGAGTTCTTCGTTGTTAAGCATTCAAAACTTCCTCTATGTTTTTGATCGTGATCGCGCCCTGCCTTATGATCTCAACTTCGCCATTCATGAGCCAGACGATCGTTGACGGCTTCTTCAGTTTGCTCGGTCCCGCATCTATGTACATGCTTATGTTTGTTCCGAGATCGTTCACCGCCGAATCGATCTCTGTGGCATCGGGGTGAGAGTGAAAGTTCGCGGAGGTCGCGACTATGGGGCCTGTCCTTTTTACTATCCCCATTGCGGCCGGGTGATCGGGCATCCTTACCCCTACCTTCTTCGACATAGCGGTCACCATGTCCGGGACATCCTTTTTCTTTTCCATTATTATCGTAAGAGGCCCGGGAAGGAACGCTTTGATCAGTTTGTCCGCATTCTCATCCAAGACCGCAATGGTCTCCATCATCTTCTTGTCGCTTACCGCCACGGACAGTGCCATGTCGAACGGTCTTTTCTTCGCTATGAATACGTTCTTCACGGCGACCTCGTTGAAAATATCGGCGCCGATACCGTACACGGTCTCCGTTGGATATACGATCAGATTCCCCGCTGCGATCTCTTCCGCAGCACCCCTCACGACGTTCTCGAATCTCTCGTCTGATACATCGATACCGTTGCATTTCACTATCTTCAAATAATCCCTCCCATCATTGAAAGGCCGTACCTTATCGCCCTGTTGCCGTCAGATACGGCATCCATATGTCCGGGATACAACGTCCTCACGTCCATCCCGCTGAGCTTTTTAAGAGAACTCACGAGTTCCCTCGCCGACCCCGAGGGGAGGTCGGTCCTTCCTATGCCGTAACCGAACACCGTGTCTCCGGAGAACAGGGACAATGTGACCTCGTCGTAAAGGCATATGCCCCCGCATGTGTGCCCCGGGGTGTTTATCACACGCAGTCTGTGCTCACCCAGATCTATGGTGTCCCCTTCCATCAGCTCTGTCACCTCATTCGGCGCGGTATCCCTGCCGAACCATTCCGAAAGGGTGTACGCCGGGTCCCCGCTCAGTATATACGGGGCGTCGCCGGCGCCCGCGAACGCTTCGGAGCCGAACTCGTTCAAAATGTCTTCCAGACCGCCGATGTGGTCGGCATGGAAATGTGTAAGGATCACCATGTCAAGGTCCCTTCCGCCCAGCAGTCCTCTTATAACGGCGATGTTCTTCCTGCTGCTGTTGCCCGTCCCGGTGTCGATAAGGGCCGTTCTGCTGCCCATCAAAAGGAATATGTTCGAATCCTGCGACGCTCCGGGATTGACATGATGGACGACCATAAAAAACGGAATTAATAATGATATTTAACATTGCTTATCGGCCGTTTTTACACTTGATCAAAAACCCCTTTCAAAGGATTTTGAAAAGAAAAAAGGAAGAGGGCAGGTGCCCTCTGTTTGATCTCAGGTTTGTTCAGGTCACTCTCTGGAGTAGTCGTACCTCACGCTCACCAGCGCCATGACCACGGTTATCAGGGCAAGTGCGACCATCACCGGGCTCCACTCATCCCACGGGACGTACGACCCGCCGAATCCTTCCGTAAGGAAGAACAGGGCCACCGCGATCAGGGCCACGAAGAGCGCTCCGAACCTCAGCGCCTTGCCGGTGCCGGTGCCTTCGTAGTTCCTCTTTTGCGCCACCGCGAGAGCTATCACTCCGACGGCTATCGATACGATCATGCATATCAGGTTCGCTATCCCCATGCTGCCCGTGCCGAATCCCGTCGTGCTTCCGAAGTTCGCTGTGACGGACATGTTCGTCAGCCCGTCCGACTGGATCGTGATCTGCGGTTCGCTTCCCGAAGCGTCCCCGCTCCAGTGGGTGAAGTAGCTGGATCCCTTCGGTACCGCCCTCAGGATGTATTCCGAGTCGTGGAACAGCGGAAGGGGCTCAGTATAGCTTACGAAGCTCGTCCCGCCGTTGTTGCTGTAGAGTACGTCTCCTTTGCCGCTGATGTTGACGGTCAGGAACTTTGTGGCCTCCCTAATATCCCTGTTATCCGCGACGACCTCTATGCTGTGGTCGGCCGTTACGTTCCTGAAGGTGTAGGAGCCGGTCGTGTTGTACACTTCCATGCCGTCTATCTTCAGAATCGCGTTGTATCCTCTTGCGGCGTAGAAGTCGAAGGATACGGTGTCGCCCGACATGACCTTTATCATTCCCTGCGGGATGATATTGGCGTTATCGGAGGCGAAAGCGAATATGGTATACCTCTCCACCGGCGTGGACTGCCACTTGGCCTTCAGAGTGATGTTGTCTGTCAGCTTGTCGGAGAAGGCGTACTTCGTCGTCCCGTCGTACCAGCCGGCGAAGAACATTCCTGTCCGCGTCGGCTCTGCGGCTCCCACGGCGCCAAGCATCGTTCCCGACACGGCGTCGAATATCTGCGTCGCGGGTGTTCCGCCGTTGGCATCGAACGTCACCGTTATGAACTTGACCGGAACAAAATCAGCGCTGTCGCGTATCCTGTACGTGTCCGGGTTCAGCGGCGTCGTGGGGCTGAAGGTGTCCGCCCACATCCCGCCGTACGGCGCTATGTTGCCGAGGTAGTCTCCAGTCTCGACATAACTCACCGTGTTCAGGGTGCTGCCGTCTGCGTCGTAGAATCTTATCCTCTCATCCCACTTGGCGAAGAGGGCCATCGAATCCGAGTTCAAGAACATGTCCTGCAGAGGATCGTTCGGGTCCAGCGTCGCGCCTGTGAATGGATCGAACCATCCCGCGAAGACTGAATAATACTTCACCCAGTCTCGGATGGAGAAGTCATATCTGTCGATGAACTTCTCCATTGTGACAGAGGTGACAACGCCGGTGGGGCTTGTGTACGTTATCTGTACGGTTATTATCCTGTCCTGAATGCCGTCATTATAGTCTGAATCGGTCGTGACCGAATATGTGAAGTTCGGGCCGTCCTCCTCATCCCATTCCATGGTCAGTATCGGGGTCATCGAGATGCCGTCGTACAGAGTGGCGCGGACAAGCCATTTCGCCTTGAACACCATGTCCGAGGTGATGGCCGCCGCGGGCACAGTGTCCCCGGCTCCCCTGACAACCTTGGCCGAAGTGTCGTCCTCCCATCCGGTGAATGTGAGCCTGCCTTTGGCCGGCGCGGCGGGAAGGTCGAAACTCTGTCCCTCAATGACCAGCACATCGGGTATTGATGCGGGAATGCCGCCGTTCGTATCGAAGCTCATGATGAAGCCGTACCCGGCCGTCAGGGTGATGCTTGAGTAGATCTTGTCGTTGAGTCCGTACATGATGTCCCCGGCCTCATACAGTCCGTTGGGCATGCCCAGTTCGACGAACCACGAGACAAAGGTCTTTCCGGTCGGTGACGGGTCTGTTGTTATGAATTGCCTGATGCTCGTGCCTTCTGGCATCTCAAAGTAGTCGTCGTCATTCCACGGAGTTCCGTCGGGGTCAACATGGACGATATTCACTCCGTCCGCGGCCACCTGAAGTCCATCCGTCCTGTACTGCCCCAGATCATAGAAATCGACCGTTACGAGCCATGCGGCCGTCAGGGTCATGGGCTTGTACACTATTTCCGAATTGGGCTCGGCACTGTCTCTGTTAAGGGTGTATTTCACTCCCGTAGTGAGATCGTACCATCCCATGAACGTCACTCCGGCCCTGGCGGGTTTATCTGTGAATCTGTCGCTGGTGCTATCCGGAAGCGGCATGTTGACACGCAGATATTGGTATGGGACGAATACGCCGGGATCGTAGTTGGAATTGAAGTCCACCTTTACCACATATTCGTAGTCCAGTGTCACATCTTCTTTGATGATCAGTGAACTGGCATCCACATTGGTCGGTGTGATCCCGTCATAAGGCAGGAAGTCGAAATCGGTCTGATAGTACTGTTTTCCGAGGTCGTCATACCCGGTCGCTGCCGACCGGTCGAACCATCCGATGAACTCCCAACCTGTCTTTGAGGGGTCCGACAGCAGATCATACGGCTGAAGATCGACATTGTAGGGGGAAGCCGTAAGGTCCGAGACCTTCGACCCCTCCAGCATCAGTAATGTGGAGGTGAAGAAACTCGATCCTCCGGTCGCATTGAAGTTCACCTCCGCATACCACCTCGCATACAGCACTTTGTTCTTTGTGATGACCTGGGCTGTGTCGAAGCATTGTTGACCTGGGTCTGACGGTACGAAACTCGGAATCAATATGGGAACGGATCCGCTGAACCCGTTCTCATACCACAGAAGGTGGTTGTCACCGAAATTGAGACCGTGTGCCAGCGACGGAGGGGTTACGTGGCCTCCGACCACATCCAAGATCACATAGGATCCTATCCCATCGGTCCCTTGTTCCGCGCCTGCCGGTATGGAGGCCGGAATTATCGCTCCGGTGTAGTAGAACTTGACCTCGACTCCCCACTGCGCAGTAAGCGTTATGTTGCCGGTGATGTTCGGAGCTCCCGTGAGGGGTGCTCCGTTCTGCCCGGTGTACATCGTGACGCCGTTGTACCATCCCTTGAACGTCTTGTCGTTCGATGAGTTGTAAATGGGTACCGTCATTGAGCCAAGACTTGCAAAGGGTGTGCCTTCGTCTATGTCCTTTATCGGTGCCGGCGGCGGGCTGGTCGTACCTGAATCAACATCTCCCGGGGGGATGTCCAGATCGAAATCCACGTCCGCCATCCATCTTATGTAAGCGAAGGCATCGGAAGAGGATGTGATGACCATCGTGCTGGTCCATTGTACGAAGCCGCTCTCCGGATTATTGACATAATCAAGCGGTGTGCCTGACGCCCTGAGGGGATTTCCGTCGTCCTTATACCATACGGCGTTCGGAGCATCGCCGGGGCTCCATGAACTGCCGTCGTTCTTATAATGTAGTGAACCTCCCGCCTTTGTCAGTTCCAGATATTCATGTGTGGAAGTGACGTATATCGAATTGAGGAACAGGGTTAAGACATCGCCGAAGGTATCGCCGGGCGTGAACTGTACATACGCGGCCGCAGGCGTTCCCCCCATCATGTTGAACTCGAAGAGCGGGCTGAATCCCGGCGTCAGCGTCACGCTGTAGGTGTATGTCGAGACGTTGTGCATATACCACACGTAAGGCACGGCGTCAGCATCGTACCACGCGCTGGGAGAATCCATACTGGGATCATGGACGATATCCGGCATACCGGTGCCGTCCAGCAGGAACACTGTTCCCTCCAGGACGGTGAACCCGTATGAGGACGGAACCCATGTGGCGTAGGAATTGGTCACATCCAATATCGATTCGCCTCCGTCGTCGAATGTCACATCGACGCCCCATCCCGCGATCAGTCTGATATTCTCCGTTATATAATCGGTTAAATCAAGCGGCGTTTCGGCCATTGTCGGCAGGGTGACGCCGTCGCTCGAATCATACCAGCCCATGAATTCCATATTTGTACCGATCGTGTCCAATTTGAACGTGAGGGGTGATGCCATCGCTGCGTGTATCGTGTTGAAATTCGATGACCCGAAGGTCACTGGTACAGATACCGGGACATTCACAACATCATTCCCGGGCGCGATCTCGATGTGATCGGTGAGGGTGTTGATGTTGAAGAAGAACTCCACTTTTGCACTGTACAGCGCGATGAGCGACATGTTCCCGTTCACGGCCGTTCCGGGTTCGAACCTCGCATATGTCGGATATAGATCCATATACGGTGATGAGTTGTTGGTGTCCGGCGAGGTAAGCAGTTTGATGTCGCTTATCGTAGTGCCGCCGTCAAGCACGTACCATCCGTTGAAATTCACGTCGTTGAAGGTGGGTGTGGGCGAATATAGCCCAGTGCCGTAGTTGAAGACCGCACTGTAGCCGCCCGCGGAGTAATTACCCACATCAAAGTTCGAAAGTACATACACCTCAGGGGACGGATTCGCGAGGATCACTCCCGTAGGCGCCGTCAGGGTAGCATTGTTGATGCCGTCGTTCGCATAGAATGTGATTGTAGCATACCATTTCGCCTTAAGAGCCAACGATGTGACATTGGGTATCTTGAGAAGGTCCGTCAGGGAGTTGGTCCCCTCGTTATATCCTGCATAGAGCGTTGTACCAGAATACCATCCGCCGAAGGTCAGACCTGCAACGGTCGGGGTTCCGGGGTAATATGAGGTTCCCTTGTCCGTGTCCGCGGCACCGCCGAAGATCGCTTCGTAATCGTGGCCGTTGTAGTCGTTGTCATCCTCCACCAGTTTGTCGCCTACGACAAAGTATATCGGCGAGGTTGTGCCGGCGGCGCTGTTGTTATCGAAGGTCACCGGGACAACCTTGGCGAAGAACGCAACGTACTTCAGGTGGAGAGGCAGGTCGAAGTCCCAATATGCGGCGCCTTGGCTTTGCACAAGGGACCTGTCATCCTTTGTCGTGAAGAGGGGCATAGGGGTCGTATCATCTTCCATGTCAACGACCATCCAGCCCACGAATGCGTAGCCTGGTTTCGGTACCGCCTTAAGGTAGATGTGCGTGCCGTATGCGTAATTCTCGCTGGCCAGCCCGGGGACGAGCGGGTCGTCCGGTTGGTTTGTCGAGAATTCCATGGCAGCCATTGGCGCATCTAAATAAAGCTCGACCGTTCCGCCGGTGGTGTTGGGTTTACTGTCGTCGATCACCTGATCTTGGCCCGAGGTAAGCCTTGCTTCTATTGTAATATTATATTCTTTTCCGACGAAAATGGCAAAGACGTTGAGCGTACCCTGGTCTGTGACTGGGTCGCGGACGATCCATGCGTCTGGGATGGTCGGTGTTCCGAAAGCGGAGTTGGCCGTCACCCTGTAGGACTCATCGGTATAGATCGTTGCTGCGGGGTAGCTCGGGTCGGCCGCGGGGTCATCTGCGACGTACCATCCCTTAAGACCGTATCTTACGAAGGTCGGCCATTGCATGGATTTAAGGGGGGTGCCCGAAAGATAACTGTCCCTTCCTATCTCCTCACGGTCACTGACAAGGGTGCTGGTAAGTATCAGCGGATTCACATAATCCGGATCCTCTCCGATGGGGGTTCCGAATCCGTTATCGGTGTCGCAGGGGAACGAGTAATACACGATCTCATAATATTCCTGCCGAAGCTCCCATGTCTTGCCGTCCCCGGCTGCACCGGTCTTTGCCGGCGAAAAGCTTGTTGTTCCGGAAACATCTGTCTTTATGTCGAACGAAGGATGCGTTTCCGCCCCGTATATTCCGGCTTTGACGGATATCATGTGGAACGGCGGGGTCTTCAGATCCTTATTTTCCACGAACTGAAGGCCGCCGTAAGTAAGCGTGTCCACACTGTGCATCAGCTGTATCATCCTTCCCCCTGTTGTAGGGGTCAGCCCCGAAATGTCGACATTGCCGATGTTGTTGATCATCAGCAACGATGTCGGGTTCGATCCGGCGACTATCCATCCGGAGGCGTTCCAATTATCGAATATTATCTTGGCCTTGTCGGCGCATGTTGCGTCGGAAGACACCATCAGCGCCTTTATGGTCGTTCCCGCAAAGGAATTGTTCTCTAATACGGTGTCGCCCCATATCTCCACTACGCCGACGTCCACTTTGATATTGGAGAACGCCTGGATGCCGACCTTTGTATCCTTCGGAAGACGTATCTCACCCAGTCCTGTGCCCAGGAAAGCGCCCCTTCCGATCTCAAGCGAACCTCCCGTTTCGAGGAATTCGAACGACGATAACAGGGTGCAGCCATTGAAAGCATAATCATCGATCAGGGTCACATTGTGGGCGATGACGTTTGTCACATATGAACCGGCAAATTCTGCGGCGGGGATGTATTCTATCTCATTGAGGTCCACCGTTATCGAGGGGCATCCGTAGAATGCCGAATCCTCCATTGATGTCACTCCGTTGGCCACCGTGAATTTGTTACCCATATCTGACAAGAGCGGCTTTATTCCCGGCGGCAGTCTGACCAGCTTGGTCGGAGCGCTGCCTACGCCGCCCGCTAACTCGTACAGGGCGCCTGGCTCTCCTCTGTGAGCAGCGGATGTGTCGCCCGATATCAGCGATGCGTAATTCGGATTCAGCGGATCGACCCTGAAATATGCCAGATCCTTTGTGCCTTCGAACGCCGCCTGCCCTATGCTGGAGACCATCCCCAGATTGGCGTAGAGCAGGTCCGTGCTTTCGAAAGCGCCTTTGCCTATCGTATAGGGATTGGTAGAGGACAGTGCGACCGTCGTTATCGCTCTCCCGGTGAAGGCGTAATCGCCTATGCCAGTCACGTTGGTGAGGGATATCGAATATCCGGGGGAGTCGTCGTTGCCGGGTAGCATGTCATAGAAGAATGCATATCTTCCAACAGTTACGGCGCTGGTTATGTAAAGCGAATCGTCTATCTTTGATTGAGAGAACGCATAGTCTCCTATCGTTTCAACGCTCGGAAGTCTGACCGTTCCGAAATCTCTGGCTGTGGAAGTGAGACTTACTGTACCGAATGCACCTGTGCCTATCGTCTTTACATTCGGAAGGTAGAGTGTATCTATGTAGGGGATCGTGTCGCCCGGTCCGGGGTACGGGTTGCCCATATATCTGTCCCATAACGCAAATGCGTAGTCCCCGATCGTCACGATACTGTCTCCATTGAGATCGGTGAGCGACGTGCAGTGCGTGAACGCATAGTTGCCTATCGTGGTGACCCCTTTCAGATCCAATCTTTCGATATTCTTGCATTCCATGAATGCGGCATCATCGATGAACCTCACGTTTTCTCCCATCGTGAGATTTTTAACGCTCTTCTGGTAGAACGCCTCATAGCCAATGACGGTCACAAGATATTGCTCACTACCATATGTGATGGTGTTGGGGATCACAACCGTGTCCGCATCTGCCAGATACTTTACCAGCGTGACCTCCTTTACGCCTAGTCCGTACCAATCAAGGCTGCCGGAATCATCATAGCTGTACTGGAAGTTCCCATCGTAAATGGTGATTATTGCTCCTTCGGAGTGGTTGCTGTCTTCCAGCGCAACGGCGGAGACCGTAACGATAACCAACGACAATAATACCATTAATATTTTATCAATTTTCATTATAATCCTCTCTCCATCAATAAAATCGACACATTCCTTTCCTTTTTCGATCGGCGCGCCGGTTACGTTACCCCCCAGATGTAGTTGTTCACAACCATATTTTCTACC
>WRKC01000089.1 GCA_009778275.1 Methanomassiliicoccaceae archaeon | reverse complement strand
TTCGTGTCGCCGGTGATTATCGGAACGCCGCATTCGCGGGATGTCGCACCCATGCTTTCCATGATCTTGTCCACGATCTCTATCTCCAGCCCTTCTTCCAGAATGACGGAGCATGCGATCGCGATGGGTCTCGCGCCCATTACCGAAATGTCGTTCACCGTCCCGGAAACGGATATCCTCCCTATGTCCCCGCCCGGGAATATCAGGGGGTCGACGGTGTGGCCGTCGATAGTGAACACGATATCATCTATCACGGCGGAATCATCCATTGCATCCAAGGGGACATCCCCGCAGGTCTTTGGAAAATGAGATACAATGTGCTTGGAGAGGAACGCCTGCATGATCTCTCCGCCCGCGCCGTGGTTCATGACGATCTTTGGCATCGGTCTTGAATGGGATAGCCAATATAGGTTTTTTCCTTAATCAGGACTAAATAATCATTGCGTCCTATGGGAAAGCGGGCTCGTGGGGTAGTGGATAGCCTTTTGGCCTTCGGAGCCGAAAACCCGAGTTCGAATCTCGGCGAGCCCGCTTCCGAATAGGAAACTCCACTTTTTTCTCGGCCGCGTATCCCGGAAATCAGCGGTCTTGAAGGATCTGTAAATTCTCTTTTTCCTGATGGGGATATCAAGCGGTGATGCCCCACCTCATGTGACATCCGGCCTTTTGCGTAGCCCGACCTATATTGGTGTGACTCCGAACTTTTTAGTAAAATTGATAAAATGTTTAGGGTGAGACCGATATTTTTCATTGAAATCAAATGGGTTTGTGCCATACCGCAAAGGGATGAAACATGGACGAAACAGAGACTCTCATATACACAGAGCGTAATGATGAGGGGGTAGTTGGCATTCACTTGAGGGACTTTCTGATGAATGATCGATGATGCGGCAACGTCGCTCGGTTCTGTAGCCATTATCTCAGAGAACTCGCATTTTTCAAACGGCGCAGATTCAAAAAGGCCCATCCGTGCATGCCGCGAAAAATTAACGAAATAGCAATCTGGGTCAATAAAAGTATAAGTACAGTTCTGCAATGAATACTGAGCAGGAGGTAAAAGATGGCGGACTACGATAAGGTACAAGCGGTCCAGCGTATGCAGGACCACATCAAGGAGCATATCGGGGAGTCCATCACCCTTAAGGACCTCAGCGAGGCGGCCGGTTATTCCCAGTGGCATTCGCTGAGGGTCTTCAAGGAAATGACGGGTCTCACACCCTTCGATTATATCAGGCTCTATCGGCTCACGTTGGGAGCCAGGAGCCTGAGGGAAGGCAACGTCAGAATAGCTGATGTCGCCGCCGACTGCGCTTTCGATACCCATGAGGGATTCACCCGGGCGTTCTCGAAGGAGTTCGGGCTCTCGCCGGAGGCATACAAGAACGACCCCGCCCCGCTGAGGTACTTCATACCGTATTCCGTTCTGATACGTTACCTCGTAAAGAACAAAGGAGATGACAAAATGGAAAGGAAACAGAAACAGACGATATTCGTTCAAGTGACAGAGAGGCCGAAGCGCAAAGCGATAATAAAGCGCGGTGTCGCCGCAGAGCACTATTTTACTTACTGCGAAGAGGTAGGCTGCGAAGTATGGGGGATTCTGGAGAGCATCAAAGGGGCCGCCTATGAGCCTGCGGGTTTTTGGCTGCCCCCCAAACTGATCAGAAAGGGAACCTCGAAATACGTCCAGGGAGTGGAGGTGCCTTTCAACTACGACGGCGCCGTCCCGGAAGGTTTCGAGATCATTGAATTGGAACCCTGCAGGATGGCGGTCTTTCAGGGCGAGCCCTATCCGGAGGAGGAATTCGAGAACGCCATCGGCGATGTTTGGGACGCAATGGAAAAATACGATCCGAAGGTCTTCGGTTATGAGTGGGCGGATGCGGACGCACCGAGGTTCCAGCTCATGCCTGTCGGTAGCAGAGGATATATTGAAGCAAGGCCGGTCAAAATATTAAGCAAGTAAAACCGGGCGTCTCCGACGCCCGTTCCTAGACCTTTCCGCTTTGCGGCGAAACATCAGGCGGAGCGCTTACCGATAATCTGGTTCTCCATAGGCACTGATTTCACTTCAAGGAAATCCCTGAAAGGGTCTCGGAACACGAATATCATTGAACGGGTGTTGCCGACTTTTTCTAAAAGCTTGATTTTTACAAGATCGTTCAATTTTTTTCGGATACTCTGCTCACCCAATCCCGGCACCCATTTGCACGCATCCGAGACTGTAAACCGACCCTGCTTCTTTGCTCGTTTGACAATTGTTTTTGAACTCTCATCAAGGTCTTTGATAAGGTCCTTTTCTTCGAAAGCGGCAAAAGCCTCTTCGTACGCTGACAGCAAAGATGACGCTACATACATTATGAATGGCCCGTAATTACCCATCGAGTCCGTATACGCTAGGAGGGTGTAGTATGTCGTCGGAGGATCCAGCAATTTTTGTTCGAATTTGCACAATTTTGAATTTTTCAGACCGAGTTCCTGAAGCAGGATGTGGAATAAGGTCCTCCCTGTTCTGCCGTTCCCGTCTTGGAACGGATGTATGCTCTCAAATTCATGGAAGAACAATGCCGCAGTGACGATCTCGTCGTAAGGCGACCCCGCCAGCCATTCTAGCAGAGAGTCCATTTCTTCATCGATGCTTCCCGGAGGGCAGGCAATGAAATATTCAAAGCCGTCTGCCCCGATTATCGAAGCCGGTTCAGTTCTGAACTTGCCGATTAGACATTCGGCCCCAGTATCCATGAGCAGCATCGAATGTACATCTTTTACCATTTCTGGGGACCATGGCAATGAGAACTTGTTCTTTACCACAAACGAATAAAGATGGTTCAATATCTCTTGCTGGGGTCCGCTGGCGGTTTCCTTCTTATCTTTTTTTGACGTGAACAGGGTAGTAAGCCTGTGCACCTCTTCGAGCGGCAGATCGTTCCCCTCTATCTTTACTGACCAATGTATGTTGGAAGCATAGGCTTCGTTCACAAGGTTCAGGTAGTCGTCGCCGCTTAGGACCATCTCTCCGAGACCGTTGTCGAGGTCTCTGATTTTTTGTACTATCTCCCGATAATTAGGATGCGCCCTCAAAGTAGGGTCGAAAGGAATCTTTCTTTTATGACGCACGGGGTATCCTGCAGGTTTGTATGCAGAGAAGTCAATCGGGCTATTGTTATAATCCATTATCGTAATCGATTATTAAACCCAATTCTGGTATTTAATATTAACTTTATTGTTATAGTCAATTAACGTAATTGATTATTGTAATCGATTAACGTAATCAGAATGCAGATCAGTTTTGTTGAAGAAATGACAGGTTCTTACTTGCCCTCGTATACGATCAGGGATTCGACCGAGTACCCCTTTAGCGTCTCTCTCCCTTTCAGGCCGGCAAGCTCCATGACGAAGCATATCTTGACAACTTCCCCGCCCAGCCTTTCGATCATTTTTATCGTCGCGCCAGTAGTGCCGCCTGTTGCGATAAGATCGTCGATTATCACTACCTTCTGCCCTTTCCTGATGCTGTCGGTATGCATCTCCAAAGTGGCGCTTCCGTACTCCAGATCGTAGCTTTCAGAGATCTTCTCCCTAGGGAGCTTGCCTTTCTTTCTGACAAGTACCAGCCCCTTGCCCATGGCATATGCCACCGGTGCGCCGAAGACGAACCCCCTTGACTCGGAACCGACCACCAGATCGAAATCCAGGCCTTTCAATGAAGCGATCAGACCGTCCACGGCCAATTTGAAACCTTCCGGGTCCTCGATGACCGTGGTGATGTCCCGGAACATTATTCCTTCTTTCGGGAAGTCGGGTATCGTCGTGACGTAATCTTTCAGGTCTTTCATCTTTCTCGTTGAATCAAATGCAATTACTGGTTTATAACTTCCACATACAGGCAGTATGGTCTTTGAGCAAACGATGTATATCTCGATGTGCATCACGGTTCATGGCAAAAACGGTCTTGAAGATAGACGGTATGACCTGCGAGATGTGTTCAAAAAGGGTCAACAATGCTCTTATCGAAATAGACGGCGTGAGCGACGCGAAGGTCGACCTTAAGAAAGGGACCGCAGAGATCACACAAGAGGGAGTGAATGACGACACCCTCATCCGCGCCGTGCTGGATGCCGGATACAGATCGAAGGTCAAACGCGGATTCCTCTGATGAGCCGGGATCTGGAAAGGATAAATCTCAGAACCGATGGGATGACATGCGCCGCATGTTCCTCCGCCATTGAGAGGTCGCTTGGAAAATTGGACGGAATATCTGAGGCCAATGCGAACTTCTCCAATAACATCGTCTCCGTTCTGTACGACCCCTCGAAGATCGGAGAGGAACGGATCGTCAGCGCGATAAAAAAGGCGGGCTACGATGTTCTTGAGGATGACCCGGACGCCATCGCGGAAAGGGAGCGGCTGAATGCGGAAAGGACCAAAAAAGAACTGATCGTCTCGATAATATTCACGATACCCCTTTCGATCCTGGCGATGGGCCCGATGTTCGGGCTCGATATGCCGTTCTCAGACGAGCATAAGATCTACTCCTTAATACAGCTGGTACTGTGCATACCCGTGCTGATCGCCGGAAGGCGCTTCTACACAAGAGGATATCCCGCTCTGGTATCGGGGACCCCGACGATGGACACCCTGGTCGCCCTGGGCACCACCGCCGCGGTCGTTTACAGTCTATACGCGACCGCACAGATATTTGCCGGGGATATGCATTCCGCACATTCCTTGGTCTATGATTCCGCGGCAATGATATTGACGCTCGTGTCAGTCGGAAAATATGTCGAATCCAGATCAAAAGTGAGAACGAACGATGCCGTCAGAGGACTTCTGGACCTGGCCCCGCCCACCGCCAATGTCATAAGGGACGGAAAAGAAGAGACGATACCCGCCGACGAGGTCATGGTAGGAGATATCATAATAATAAGGCCGGGTGAGAGGATACCGGCGGACGGAACGATCCTGGAAGGCAGTTCTTCGGTGGACGAGTCGATGCTCACCGGGGAGAGCATGCCGGTCATGAGGGACCCCGGTGGCCAGGTATACAGCGGCACCGTGAACGTGAACGGCAGTCTGAAGATCGTCGCCGAGAGGACGGGAAAGGACACCGCCCTGTTCAGGATAGTCAGGATGATACAGGACGCCCAAGGCACGAAGGCGCCGGTCGCAAGGGTCGCGGACAGGGTGGCATCGGTCTTTGTCCCGGTCGTGATGACCATTGCGGTAGCAGCGTGCCTTATGTGGTACGCTCTGGGAAAGGATGTCGAGTTCTCCTTGTTCGTGATGATATCCGTGCTCGTCATAGCCTGCCCCTGCGCACTGGGCCTCGCAACGCCGCTTGCGATAACCGTCGGTACAGGGAAGGCGGCCGAGAACGGCATACTGTTCAAGAACGCGGCTGCATTGGAAAGGTCCGGAAAGATAACATCGGTCATACTCGATAAGACCGGAACAATAACGGAAGGAAGACCCAGCGTTACAAATATAATGCCAAGGATCCCGGAAAGGGACCTGGTAGGATACGCCGCATCCGCGGAGATTAGATCCGAACATCCGCTGGCGAAGGCGATCATATCTTATGCGGAAGAGAAGGGGATAACGGTAACGGAGCCGTCCGATTTTGTATCGGAGCCGGGAGGAGGGGTCAGGTGCATGATAGGTGGGAAGGAAGTGATGGTCGGCAATGCCGAATTCACCCGCATCCGCTCAGTGCCGGAGGATGCCGGAGAGGTCCTCGCCACGGGAAGGACGGTCGTCTTCGTCACCATCGACGGGGAGTATGCGGGATCTTTCGGAATATCCGACCGCATCAGGGGGTCTGCCGCATCAGGGGTCTCTTTCCTCGGGGGCATCGGCGTAAGGCCGATCATGGTGACCGGAGACTCGGAGACCACCGCGCGTGCGATCGCAATGTCGGCAGGCATAGAGGAGATACACGCGAAGGCTCTGCCCGAGGACAAACTGAACATAATTAAGGATCTTCAGGTCAAAGGAGAGAACATAGCGATGGTCGGCGACGGCATCAACGATGCCCCGGCGCTTACGCAGGCCGACCTGGGCATCGCGATAGGTTCAGGGACCGACATTGCGATAAGCGCGGCGGATGTAGTGATCATGAACGACGACATCCGAAACATTCCGGCGACGATAGAGGTCGGAAGGGCAACGCTGAGGAACGTAAAACAGAATCTCTTCTTGGCATTCTGTTACAATGCGGTCTGCATCCCGTTCGCCGCAGGCCTCTTCTCTCTGATCGGAGCGGATATCGCGCCAGAGATGCCTATGCTTGCGGCGGCCGCGATGTCTCTGTCCTCGATATCCGTTGTGACAAATGCGTTGAGACTGAAAGGGTTCAAGCCAATGAGTCTAAAGGAGTAACAAGAACAAAGGCCTTTTTCAGGAAAGGTCCCGGCCGGGGCCGGATTATTGCGGTCATCCGTCGAGTCTTGCGAACGATCCGAAAGTATCCTTAGGACGTACAGCGGAAAGTGTCAATCGACCAGTCTTTCTCTTTGACGCCTATCTCCTTTACAGGATCATTCTCGCCGCAGGGTTTTAACGCATTACTTTTAGCGATCTTCACTTACCTCCGAATATACATAACAATTCTACTATTTATATCATTCTTTTCTACAATCTATTAGTTATTCGTATTATTGTTACGAATATCGTAGAAAAGGAATCTGTATATAATAAAAATACGGCCAATGGCGGAGCGATAGTGCAATTATAATCAGTTGATCGGCATTGAAAAATATGAATTAAGATCCGGCTCGCGCCGGATCAGTTTATCTGCTCAGAGCAGTAAGGGCAGAATTTCGGGGTCTTCGGAAGGCCGCCGAGGTCCTCCCCGCAGTACGGGCAGTTCTTGAACCTCTTGCCCTCTCCCGCGGGCGCCCCCGCCGGAGGGGCGGGCTGCTGGGCCTGCACCGGCTGTCCGGGGTTCGCCGCCAGAGGCGAGGGCTGGCCGCAGTGGCTGCAGTAACTGTACGGATAATCGTTCAGTCCCCTGCAGGTGGGGCAGATCACTTTCGTTGGTTGCTGTTGCTGCTGCACCCCCTGCACCGGCTGCTGCTGAAGCTGCTGGTACATCTGCGGGAACAGGAGCATCCCGGCACCCATTGCCGCTCCTCCGGTGGATTCTCCGATGGCGTTCGCCATGCTCTCCATCACCTCATACTTTCTGAACGATTCACCGTTCTTGCTGCTGAACTGCAGGTACTTGAACACCTTCTCGCGGTCCTCGTCCGTTGTAAGGACCTCGTTGATCTTCAGCGAGAGCAGCTCTATCCCCCTCTGGGCGAAGTACTGCTCGATCAGGATCTTTGTGTTAGTGGATGCCTTCTCCAGATTCTCCATGATGTCCATGTAGTACTGGGTGTTCATCTGCTGGATTATCTGCTCGTTGATGAAGCTCTTCATGAACGAGTTCACGTCCCCGGTCGAGTACGCATTCAGCCCGCCCAGGACCTGGGTGTAGAACACCGCGGTGTCGTTGATCCTGAATTGGAAGTCCCCGTTCGCCATGAGGACTATCGGCACTTCGTATTCCTTGGCCGCTTTTATCATGCTCCTGATGCCCCACTTGCCGTTGAACATCTTGAGCGAGATGAAAACTATCCACACCTTGAACGGCGTCTCCTTGTATCCGAGCGCCAGGTTGTAGAGCTTCGTCAGCCACGGTATGTTGGCCGAGGTGATCGTGTGCCTTCCGGGCTCAAGCGTTCCCATCAGCTGTCCGTCCCTTATGAAAAGGGCCACGGCATGCTCCGGCACGGTGACCGAAGTGATAGTCCTGAGGTCGTCCTGCGTCGACCTGTATATTATGTCGTCCGGACCTTGGTTGGCCCAGAATACCACGTTAGTTTTTTCTGCCATCTTTGATCACCTCATTCGTTGAATCCCCTCATGACCGTCTCCCGGCCGTTGTAATCCTCGATCAGCTTGTCGATGGTTCTCTCAAGCTCCCTCAGCGGCGCTTTCAGTTTGGTCTCCCCGGAATCGATCATCACGACCAATGCGGAGGTCTCGTCCTTCAGGGCGGCCGCGTCATCCATCAGCTTCGCGTCCCATTCGATCAGCGCATCCAACTCCGATTCCAATATCTTCACCGACGCATGGAATGCGCTGTATCCGTTGACCGCCTTCTTCACATCAATGTAATAGCGGTCCGCTTTGCTGCGGATCCTTTCCGCATCCCTCATCAGGTCCAGATCGTTCACCGTCGCTCTCTGCACGGTGACAAGGTCCAGCTTCGCCCTCTCGAGGGCCCTTGCGACCTCTCCTCTTACGGCGCGGTCCTCGTCCCTGCGGAGGTTCTTCTCCTTGTATCCTCTGTATATCGGGATGTAAAGGCCGATCTTCTCAACGAGGGACCGGTTATTTTTCATTTGGTTCTCTACCGTTTTATCTATCGTCATCTCACGATTCCTCCTTCTTTCCGTTGATAAGCGCGACCGTTATCCCCACCAGCGCCACGGCTATGAGGAATATCGCTGCCAGTATCCAGATGCTGACGTCCGTATAGGTGTTCAATATCCCTATAACGCCGGCGACCGCGATGAGTATGCCCAGCACCATCCTGTAAATGGATTCGGAAGGGCCGAACTTTCCGCTCTCGCCCGGATATAGGAATGACAGGGCAAACAGCGCTATTCCGAATATCAGCATGGTGGTCCATATTATCATCATCCATCCGCAGTCTGTGGCGGCATAGAATATCAGACCGATCGCCAGCGCTATGATCAGCGACCCCAGCGTGACTGCCGACAGTGTTCTGTTGTTCATTTCTTTTCCCTTTCCTTTATTTATATTATTATCATTTGTGAAGGCTCCATCCTCTTCACGCGTCCCGGGACCAGATTGCCGAACCCTTTCGGGACCTCGACACGGCCGTTCCTGATATCGCATGGTATGTAGATAAGAGATTTTACGTAAGGGCTGCTCAGTTTGAGTTTCGTGTCCTGGCTCGTGCATACCGCAAGATACTCGCTCACTAGTTTTTTTGCTTCTTTATCCGTGCTCAGGGGAACGACTATCTTCCGTCCCCCCGGAGAGTTCTGCGCCGCGGAGGCCGACATCCGTCCGATGCCCTCTCCGCCGCTTATGCTCGTCTCCGTTCCCTTTATTCCGGACAGTATGCTCTTCTCGGGACGTATGGAGAATATGTCCGTCAGAGCGCTCCTCGGGTTGTCCAGGCACTGCATGTCGATGACGAAATCCGCAGGTATGAGCAGGTCCTCCGCCACCTCGACCCCCTTCTTTGCCCAGGCCGCACCGGTCTGGAAGCTGTACTTGAGGTCGATGTCCCAGAACGGTATCAGGTATTCTCCGGAGCCAGGTATTATCGGAAGGGTCCCGCCTCCCTTTGCGATGAGCACCTTCGAAAGATTGGCGAAGACCTCGCTGAACCTGTCCTTATTCCCCAGCAGGAATCCCCACTTCCCCGTCTTCGGATAATTGAAGCCGATTATCTTCTTGATGGTATTCAGTATCTGCAACGGATCCGCATTCACGCCTTTGAGGACGAATCCGGCGATGTCCGAGAGGATCTTCGCCTGTGTTATCTCCATCTCCACTGCCTGATACATTATCCCGAGGGTCAGATCGGTGCCGATGGCCGTCTTGACCTTGCCGAGCAGTGCGGCGCCGTTCTCAAAGTAGGACAGACTGCCCGCCCCGTCCCCGTTCAGGAGCTTCTCGCATCCGTTGCATATCCCGGCCAGGGCCTGGAAGCGGTCCGCGGCGGGACCGTATCCTTTGATCTTTTTGAACGCTGCCGCCGCTTCGGTGAAGTTGTTGGCCATCAGCGCGTACCTTCCGGGTTTGTCCTCCCTCAGAAGTTTGGTGTTGTTGATCAGCATCGCGTATCCCGCGGCCATCTCCTCCGCCGAGACGACTATGCTCTTGGAAGCATCGTCCACCGCCAGCGCCCCTATGCTCTTGACCCTAGCGTTGAACTCGAACGCCTTTTCGGATGTGTGGGAGGGAACCGCGCTGCTGTCCGTCGTGAACGGGAGCGTTATCAGCGGGTTGGCCAGCAGGGAGTTGGCCGCGAACCGGTATTCCGAATATTCCGTTTCGATCCTCGGCCTGACATTATTGTTGAATATGTTGAATCTGGCAAGGGTATCCACGTTCTCGCTCTGCGCCAGCGAGAACCCTCCGGGTATGGTCTTGCTTATCCACGATTGTATCTGTCCCATCATCTGGTCCAGGTACGCCTTGGCATCCATCCTCTGCTGGGACGTGCCGCAGCTGGAACATGTGATGTAAGGGGAATCCGACTCCAGCGCCTTCCTGTCAAGCGGGGCGCCGCAGTACTTGCACCTGAGCATCACCATCTCGTCCATCTGTTCACCGCAGCATCGATATTCTGGTGGAAAGGCTTCTGATCTCGGCCTCCAACCGGGCCTCCATGGCCCTCATTTCTTGCATAGCTCTTTCGTGATATTGTCTCGCTATCTCGTCAGATCTCTTTGAGATCGCGGAGTAGCAGGGCTTGCACACATATATCGAATTGTAATCCGACGGGGCGGACTTCAGTATCTCGTCGTCGGATTTCCTCATGAAAGGCGATATGTCGCTGGGCATCGCGAGAAAATGCACCCCCTCGCCGGTCGCGGGCCTTCCGCATATCCAGCACTTCACTGATTTTGAGTACGCATTGATGGTGCTCAGGGTCTGCTGGGCATCCTCTCCCAGCTGCTTGCGGCAGGCGTATGCGTTCTGCAGCAGCTCTGCGGCCCTTTTTGGGTCCGACATGACAACTCCAGAGGACAGGTTCTCGTATCCGAGGGCCTGTATGTACAGCGCCTCTTTGATGCCGGTGTTCACCTGTATCCCGACGATCTCGCTGATCGCTATCGCATCGTTCCCTATCATGGTCTGGTATTTTCTGGCGATGTCGAGGAATCTGTTCCCTCTCTCCTCCAGCTGCGCCGGTGCCTTTCCAGGCATCCTTCCCGTCTCCATGCGTTCGGCCAGCAGCTTGCATTCCAGCGCCATCCTGGTAGGATTGATCTCCGTCAGCCCGAACTGGAAGCCTTCGTTCATCTGTCCGAGGGACGCCGCAAGCTTGTTGTACCTGGCGGGATTGTCCTGGTCGAGGCATGCGTCTATTATGTCCACGTAGACCTTGGCAAGCGCCGCCTCCCTGCCATTCTTCTCTATTGTTTTTTCAAAATTCTTTCTTGCCTTGGCGTACTCCTTCCTTTTTATCAGGTCTACGCCTTGGTTGAACAATTCATCGCCGGACTTGAAAACGCTTAGTACCATTCTTATGCCTGAGCGGAGTATTGCGGATTGAATAGATGTTCCTTTCGCCTTTAACACTCAATACGGGTTTATTTTAAGTATCAGAGGAGCTGCGTGAACATCGGGCGATACTCTTAAACAGGTCCTCAGTACAAGGGATCAATAAGTCATGTTTATATAGAAGAACAAACCATAACCCCCTAGACATTCCGTAATAAGTACGGAATAAATAATTGGAGGCTTGAATAAAATGGGCATGGGCAATGCACCGATCCTGATCCTCAGAGAAGGAACAAAAAGGGACAAAGGAAAAGACGCACAGTACAACAACATCACCGCGGCCAGGGCTATAGCCGACGCGGTCAGGAGCAGTCTCGGACCGAGAGGAATGGACAAGATGCTCGTGGATTCCATGGGAGACGTGGTGATCACCAACGACGGTGTAACGATCCTCAAGGAGATGGATGTGCAGCACCCCGCGGCAAAGATGCTGGTAGAGGTAGCGAAAACGCAGGACGCAGAGGTAGGGGACGGGACGACAACGTCCGTCATACTCGCCGGAGAGCTCCTGAAGAAAGCAACGGACATGATCGATGCGAACGTACACCCGACGCTCATTACGGCAGGGTACAGGCTCGCCAACCTGAAAGCGCAGGAGGTCCTCAAGAAGGTCTCGATGAAGGTAAGCCTTAACGACGAGAAACTCCTGAAGCAGATAGCGGAGAACGCCATGATCAGCAAACAGGTCGGCGGATCGAGGGAGTTCTTCGCGGAGATGGTCGTGGAGGCCATCAAGACGATAATCGACAAGGACGCGAAAGGCAAGTACACTGCGGACCTGAAGAACATTCAAACGGTCAAGAAAGCAGGCGCGAGCATGGAGGAGTCCATAATTGTAAAAGGTCTCATCCTGGACAAGGAGCCGGTCTCCCCCGCAATGCCGAAGAAGGTGACCAAAGCGAAGATCGCCATCGTCGACGCGGCGTTCGAGGTCAAGAAGACAGAGATCGACGCAAAGATCCAGATAACGGACCCCTCGCAGCTCTCGGCCTTCCTGAAAGAGGAAGAGAACATGCTCAAGAGGATGGTCGAACAGGTCAAGAAGTCAGGCGCGAACGTTGTGTTCTGCCAGAAAGGCATCGATGACCTCGCCCAGCACTTCTTTGCGAAAGAAGGCATCTACGCATGCAGGCGTGTCAAGAAATCCGACATGGAGAGGCTGGCAAGGTCCACCGGAGCGAACATCTGCAACAAGATCATGGAGCTCAGCGCGGAAGACCTCGGCTATGCGGACTCAGTCGAACTGAAAGTGGTAGAGGCCGAAGAGATGACATTCGTCACCGGATGCAAAGAGCCTAAGACGGTATCCATACTCATAAGGGGAGGGACCACCCACGTCGCGGACGAGGTGGAGAGGTCACTCGTCGACGCATGGTCGGTCGTGAAGGTCTCGGTAGAGGACGGAATGATCGTCACCGGAGGCGGTTCCACTGCCATGGAGATAGCCATGCAGCTCAGGGACTACGCCGCATCCGTAGGCGGAAGGGAGCAGATCGCGATCGAGGCGTTCGCCTCGGCGATGGAGGTAATACCGACCACGCTCGCTGAGAACGCCGGACTCGATCCGATAGACATCAACATCCAGATGAGGAAGGCCCACAAGGAAGGAAAGGTCTACGCCGGTCTGAACCCGTTCACCGGGAAGATCGAGGACATGCGCAAGCTCAATGTCATCGAGCCCCTCAGGATCGGGAAGCAGGCCATCAACTCCGCTACGGAAGCGGCGGTGATGGTCCTCAGGATCGATGACGTCATCGCATCGAAATCAAGCACGCTGCCGGAATACGGCAGCGGCGACGACATGCCGTCGTTCGATGACGACTGAAACCATTAAACGGGGCCTCCGGCCCCATTCAACATTATACTTTAACTAACCAGAGGTCGACCCATGACTGAGAGGTCTAAAAAGAAAGAAGCGGAAAGGGCCGCCGAAGAGGCGGCCGAGGATATGACGGACGCTCTCGCTGCGGCCAACGCCAAAGCGGAAGAGTATCTGGGCATGGCCAGAAGGTTTCAGGCGGACTTCGATAACTTCCGCAAAAGGACCGAAAAGGAGAATGAGGAGTTCAGGAAGTTCGCCGCATGGGGCATCGCAAAGAGCCTGCTGACGATAGCGGACGACATGGACAGGGCGCTGGGCACAGCCGAGGAGGAGACCGAGCTGGTGGTCGGGATACGCGGGATCAGGCAGAACCTGATGAAGGTCCTGGAAGAGAACGGTATCACGGAGATATCCACCGACTGCAGGTTCGATCCGAACATCCATGAGGCTCTGTGCACGGTAGAGGCCGACACCGAGGGAGAGATAGCGGAGGTATTCCAGAAGGGATATCGGTTGAACGATCGGATATTGAGATATCCAAAAGTAAAGGTCACAAAGAAAAAGGAAAGTGAGAAAACATGTCAAGAATAATAGGAATAGATCTAGGAACGAGCAACTCGGCCGCATCGGTAATGGAAGGCGGCAGACCGACCATGATCCCGAGCGCCGAAGGCACGAGCGTCGGAGGGAAGTCCTTCCCGTCCTATGTGGCATTCACGAAGGACGGACAGCTGTTGGTGGGCGAGCCTGCAAGAAGGCAGGCGGTGACCAACCCGGACGGCACGATAAAGAACGTAAAAAGGAAGATGGGGTCCAACGATAAAGTCACCGCTCTGGGAAAAGAGTACACTCCCCAGCAGATCTCGGCATTCATACTTCAGAAGATAAAGAAGGATGCCGAGTCGTACCTGGGCGAGAAGATCGACAAAGCGGTCATCACCGTGCCGGCGTACTTCAACGATAACCAGAGACAGGCGACGAAGGACGCCGGAGCCATCGCGGGATTGGAGGTCGTGCGTATAATCAACGAACCGACCGCCGCCGCTCTCGCGTACGGTCTGG